>DATIWW010000205.1:0-11183 GCA_035519175.1 Terriglobales bacterium | reverse complement strand
GCTTCAGCCGGCGCAGTTCCTCGTCGCGCGGCGTCTCCGGCGCCGCCGCGGCGGCTTCCTCGATCACGTCGGCCTCGTTCTCGCCGGCGGGCAATTCGTGCTCGCCGTTGAGCTTGGGCTCGACCTCGGGCTTGCCGTTCGTCTTCCCCATGGGCAATGGTTCCTTCAGGGCTCGTTCAGAAGGTTGTCGAAGAGGCGGGCGATATAAGACACCGCCGTGATGGTGTGCTCGTAGTCCATGCGGGTGGGCCCGATCACCGCCAGCGATCCCATCACCTCGTCGCCCACGCGCGCGGGCGCCCCGATGAGCACGAAGTTGCGCAACTGCGGCGCCGCCTGCTCCAGCCCGATCACCAC
The DNA here is from genome assembly GCA_035519175.1 of Terriglobales bacterium. Classification (GTDB taxonomy): domain Bacteria; phylum Acidobacteriota; class Terriglobia; order Terriglobales; family Acidobacteriaceae; genus DASPRL01. The sequence goes on along the minus strand of DATIWW010000205.1, from coordinate 10,826 downwards.
CCGCACCGCTTCCTGGCGCGCGTCCACGTAGGCGGCCAGCAACTCCGCCACCCTTTCCTTCTCTTCCAGCGTCTTGAGCAACTGGCTCAGGTGCGCGCGGTCCTTCTCGTTGGCCACCAGGTTGGCGGCGCCTTCCACGTAGACGGCGGGCAGGCGCTCGTCGTCGGCCAGCGCCCCCTGCTGGTAGAGTTGCGCGATGGACTGCGTCAGCCGGTCGTACTCGCTGCGCTCGCGCTCGATCAGCCGGCCGATCTCGGCGCGCACCGCCTCCAGCGTCCAGCCGCGGTAGTTCTCGTTGAGGTAGTTGGCGGCCAGCTCCAGGTCGGCGGGCTCCAGGTCGCGCTCCAGCCGCAGCAGGCGGTCACGTACCAGCCCGGAGCGCGTCACCACCACCGCCAGGATCTTGCGGTCGCCCAGGCGCGAGAAGTAGACGTGTTCCAGGGCAGGCTGCGCGCCCCCGGCGCTCACCGTCACTCCCACACCGTGCGAGATCAGCGAGAGCACGTGCGAGGTGCGCTCCATGAACTCCTGCACGTCCGTGATGCCGCGGAAGGAACCCTGGATCAGCCCTTCGTCGGCGCGCGATAGGTGGGCCTTGCCCGTGATCTGCTCCACGAAGTAACGGTAGGCCTCAGGGGTGGGCACGCGCCCGGCGGAGGTGTGCGGCTGCTCCAAGTAGCCGGACTCGGCCAGGTCGGCCATCACGTTGCGGATGGTGGCCGGACTCAGGCCCTCCCGGTTGGCGCGCGCCAGCGCCCGTGAGCCCACCGGCTCGCCCGTGGCGATGTAGGTCTCCACGATGGCGGTGAGGATCTCGTGCTCCCGCTTGCCGATTTGGCCGGATTGCGCCATGAATTCCGTGGCCTCTTCCCTAAGTGCCTTAGTTACAAAAACTTAGAGTGATTCCATGGACGGATTTGTCTGCCATGATTCTAGGGTCGATGGGCAGGACTGTCAAGGCTGGCACTCTCGGGCCGAGAGTGCCAAGCGGGGTGCGTTGGACCCTCATTCAGTGGATGCGGATGACGTTCTCCGGCGGTCGGCCGCTGATCTCGGCCACCCGCGCCGCCACCTGCTTGGCGAAGGCGAAGAAGGACTGCGCGTGCGACGAGGAGTCGCCTTCCAGCACCACCGGCCGCCCGGTATCGCCGCCCTTGCGGATGTCGGGATCCAACTCGATGCGCCCCAGGAAGGGCACGCCGAACTGATTGGCGGTGCGCTCGCCCCCGCCCTTGGAGAAGATGTCGATCTCGTTGTGGCAGTGGGGGCAGATGAAGTAGCTCATGTTCTCCACCATCCCCAGCACCTCCACCTTCACCTGGCGGAACATCTCGATGGCCTTGCGCGCGTCCATCAGCGAGACGTCGGAGGGCGTCGAGACCACGATGGCCCCGCTCACCGGCACCGTCTGGATCAGCGAGATGGCCACGTCACCGGTCCCCGGCGGCAGGTCGATGACCAGGTAGTCCAGTTCGCCCCACTCCACCTGCTGCAGGAACTGCCGCAGGATGCTGTGCAGCATGGGCCCGCGCCAGATCAGCGGCTTGTCTCCGGGATTCAGGAAGCCCACCGAGAGCACCTTCAACCCGAACTGCTCCAGGGGCACGATGCGGTTCTCGCCCACCAGTTGCGGAGTGGCGCTGGTGCCGATCATGAGCGGCACGTTGGGGCCGTAGATGTCGGCGTCGAGCAACCCGACCTTGCTCCCCATGCGCGCCAGCGCCACCGCCAGGTTGACCGCGATGGTGGTCTTGCCCACCCCGCCCTTCCCCGAGCCCACCGCCACCACGTGGCGCACTCCGGGGAGCGGCTGCGGGCCGGGCATCTGCGGCGGATGCATGTGCGAGCTCACGAGGTCACCTGCGGGAGTGATCTGAACGGCTGGATTCCGATTATACCTGCCGAGCGCTCCTGCTATCACGCGCAACGGTGAGCCGCATCGCGGCGCGGGGTTTGCATTCCATAGCATGATGAGACCACACTTTAGTAGGCCTTAACAGCCGGGCCCTTGATGAGCCCGTGACTCGCGCGACAGGAATACGGCTGAACCCCTGGTGATTCGCTCTTAAGACATTCCTGGCGAAGCCCGCCCGGCTGTGGACATTCCACCGCGGAGGCGCGCCATGAAGCGCAGTTCCCTCGCCCTCGCTTTCCTTGCCCTCCTGACTCTTCTGTCCTCCTCGCCGGCTCCCGCCCAAGGCGGGCCGCAGCGCGGACTCCCCGCGGAACGCGCCAGTTTCCAGGCCCCCAAGAGCAGACCCGCATTCGCGCCCGGCCGGGTGCTGGTGCGCTTCCGCAAGGGCAGGACGCCGGCCACCATGGCGGCCGCCCATGCCGCCGTGCGCGGCCAAGCCATCCGCTCCTACCGCGTCGTGGACGGGCTGCAGCTCGTCCGCCTCGCCGCCGGCATGTCCGTCGCGCAGGCCCTTCGCCTTTACCGCCGGAACCCCGACGTGCTCTACGCCGAGCCCGACTACCGCGTCCACATCCTCGCCCCCGTCATCCCCAACGATCCCCAGTTTCACACCCAGTGGGAGCTGGACAATACCGGCCAGAGCGGGGGCAGGGTGGATGCCGACATCGACGCCCCTGAGGCCTGGAGGCTCACCGCCGGCAGCAACAGCGTGACGGTGGGAGTGATTGATACCGGCTTTGATTACAACCACGAGGACCTGGCGGCTAACGTCTGGTCGTCTCCGTTCTCTTACACGGTGAACGGCGTGACCTGCCCCGTCAACTCGCACGGATTCAATGTCGCCTATAACACCTGCGACCCCATGGATGACAACGGCCACGGCACGCACGTCTCCGGCACCATCGGGGCGAAGGGGAACAACCACATCGGGGTGGCGGGAGTGAACTGGAACGTGACCCTGATCGCTTGCAAGTTCCTCGACGCCAGCGGCAACGGCTACGACTCCGACGCCGTCACCTGCCTGGAATTTTTCAAAGACCTCAAGGACAACCACGCCATCAACGTGGTGGCCACCAACAACAGTTGGGGAGGGTATTGGTTCTCGCAGGCACTCTTCGATGCTATCGACGGCCACCGCCAGAGCGGGATCCTGCTCGTGGCAGCCGCCGGCAACTACGCGGTGGACAACGACGGCCCCGTAGTCTTCCCCGCCGATTACTACCTGCCCAACCTGATCGCGGTAGCCTCCACCGACCGCAACGACCTGCTTTCTGAATTCTCCGACTATGGCAAACGCACCGTCCACTTGGGCGCACCCGGGTCGGAGATTCTGAGCACGACCCCCAACAACACCTACAGCACCTTCAGCGGCACCTCCATGGCGGCGCCGCACGTCACCGGGGTGGCGGCGCTGCTGAAGGCGCAGGATCCCAGCCGCGACTGGCGTGCCCTCAAGAACCTGATCCTGGCGGGTGGAGACAGCAAGGCCAGCCTGACGAACACCGTCACCAGCAAACGGCTGAATGCCAACGGCTCGCTTACCTGCTCCAATTCCGAGGTCATGGGGCGCCTGCAGCCGGTCGGCGATTCTCCCTCGGTCGTGGTAGGACTGCCGGCCACGCTAGCGGTGCTGCACATCAACTGCGCCTCCCCGGCGGGCGACGTCACCGTGACCATCAATCCCGGCGGCCTTACCCTCACCCTCAAGGACGACGGGGTGGGGCCCGACCAAGCCGCCGGCGACGGTATTTACACCGGGCAGTTCACTCCCGCCGCCCTGGGACGGTACACTGTTGGCGTCACTGGCGGGGAGACCTTCACCCTCACCGCGCTCCTTCCCTACTCTTACCAGCCGACGACCTACAGCTATCGCACCATCACCGGAACCAACCTCGCTTTCGTGATGGACCAAGCCGCACAGATCACACCCAGCTTCCCCGTCCGTTTTGGCGGCGCCAGCTTCAGCAGTTTGTGGGTGAGCTCTAACGGCACCATCTCCTTTGACATTCCTTTCGCTTCTTGGAACAACACGGGGCTTCCGACGCCGGGTCCCAATACGCTGGTTGCGCCCTTCTGGACCAGCTTCGCCGAAGCAGACTGCCCAGCGGCATGTACATCCCCCGACCCCGACCAGAATGTGTTCTGGCAGGAAATCGGCACCGCACCCAGCCGCGAGCTGGTCGTCGAGTGGCGAGACGTATACCTGCCCTGGGTCCCGGGCCCTGACGGGTGGGATCAACCCTTCCCGGACGAGTCCGTCCGCTTCCAGGTAGTGTTTTTCGAGGGCAAGAGCGACATCCTGTTCAACTACGCGGACGCCACCTTCGGCGGCTACTCGGCATTCGCCGACCACGGCGCAACCGCCACGGTGGGAGTGCAGGTGACGCACTACTTTGCCAACCAGTTCAGCTTCGCCGAACCCAGGCTCACCGACAACATGAGCCTGCTCTGGCGCACCGCGCCCGGCTTTTTTATGACCTACTGCGGGTCCCCCACATTGATTTGCGACCAGAAGGGCTGCCACTGGACGGCACGGCCTTGCACCCGCCCGCTGCCCGTGATCGAGTGAGGACGGAGGGTCTCAACTAAGCCACATCGCAATGCCGAATCGGGTGGCAGTGGAGGAGGCGTCCGCGGGCAGGAGATTCAGTACCCTTCTTCTCCCGCCTCCAGCTTCACCTTGCCGCGGGAGCGGCGGTAAAGGAAGACGAAGTAGCCGATCGCCAGCGCCATCCCAAAACACCACCAGATGAGCCCGATGCGCAGCCCGTAGGCCGGGGCGGCGGTGTTGGTGATGGTCAGGCTATAGCTGGGATCGGTCGACGCCGGCAGGACCTGGGGATAAAGCCCGAAGGCGGCTCCCCCCAGCATGCCCACCAGGTAGGCCGCGGAGGCGAGGAAGGCGGAGCGGTCGCTGCCCCGCAGGCGGAAGTGCAGCATCGCGCCCAGGCTGGCTCCCACCAGGATGGGGAGGAGGAATCCCCAGGGATGGCCGCGGTAGTTGTCCGCCATCTGCGGGCGGACGCGCAGGGTGGCGATCAGGCCCACCACCGAGAGCAGCACCACCAGCGGCCAGGCCCAGGCAGCGGCCTTCCGCGCCCGCGCCTGCAGCGCGCCCTCCGTCTTGGTGGCGAGGTAGAGGGCGCCGTGCTGCGCCAGGGCCGCCAGCGCCAGCACCCCGCACAGCACCGTGTACCAGTCCAGGATGCCGGCCTCCGCCTGCACCGTGAAGTTGGTCCACAGCGGCTCGAAGAAGTAGCCGGAGGCGTCCAGGGGCACGCCCCGGATCACGTTGCCCAGCGCCGCTCCCAAGAAGATGGCCAGCAGCGCGCTCGACCCGCAGAACACCGCGTCGTAGAAGCTCTGCCATAGCGGGTTGTGCAGGTGGGTGCGGAACTCGATGCCGATGCCGCGCAGCATCAGCAGCCACAGCACCATCATCAGCGGCAGGTAGAAGCCGCTGAAGCTGGAGGCGTAGAGCAGGGGAAAGGCGAAGTACAGAGTGCCGCCGGCGGCCAGCAGCCACACCTCGTTGCCGTCCCACACCGGGCCGATGGAGCGCAGCACCAGGCGCCGCTCCTCGCCGCTGCGTGCCACCGCCAGGTGGAGGATGCCCACCCCCAGGTCGAAGCCGTCCATCACCACGTAGGCGGTGAGCATGAGGGCGACCAGCAGGAACCACAGGGTCTCCATCTTTACCTCCTTTCAGGCCGCGACGGCGGCGCGCTCCGCGGGCTCGAGTTCCGGCCCGTGCCCGATCTCCCGCCACACCAGGAACAGGAAGAGCATGGAGAGCACGGTGTACATGCCCATGAATCCCAGGAGCGTGAACAGGCCGTTGCCCGCCGAGACCGTCCGCGAGTAGCCCTCGGCGGTGCGCAGCAGGCCGTAGACCAGCCAGGGCTGGCGGCCCAATTCCGCCGTCATCCAGCCGGCAGTGTTGGCGATGTAGGGAAAGGGGAAGCTGAGCATCAGGATCCACAGCATCCATCGCTTCCGGAAGAGCCTGCCCCGCGGGAGGAGCAGCGCGGACACGACGAGGATGCCGATGAAGATCGTCCCCAGCCCCACCATGATGTGGTAGCTGTAGTAGAGCAGCGGGACGTTGTCGGGCCACTGCTCGGGCGGGAAGTCCTCCAGCCCCTGCACCTGCGCGCCCCAGCGCCGGTAGGTGAGGAAGCTGAGCATCTTGGGGACGTAGATGGGATTGTCGAGGGAGTGGTCGCGCATGTCGGGCTGCCCCAGGATGACCAGCGGCGCTCCCGGCCCGCTCTTGAAGAGCGCCTCCATGGCTGCCAGCGTCACCGGCTGCTTGTGGGCCACCATCCGTCCCTGCGCGTCGCCCGTCGGGAAAAGCTGCAGGATGGAGAAGATGCAGGCCGCCGTCACCCCCACCCGCAGGAACAGTTTGCCGTACTCGCGCTGTTCGCGGCCGAGCAGCACATAGTAGGCGCCCACCGCCGCCATCACGAACGACCCGGTGATCACCGCCCCGCTCATGTTGTGGGCGTACTGCCACCACGCCCAGGGATTCAGCACCAGTCCCCAGAAGCTGCTCAGGTGGGCGGAGCCGTCGGCCCCGATCTCGTAGCCCACCGGGTTCTGCATCCAGGCGTCGGTGGCGATGATGAAGAAGCCCGAGATCCACGAGCCCAGGAAGACCAGGAAGGCCGACAGCCAGTGTGCCCGCGGGCTCAGCCGCTTCTCCCCGTAGAGGAACAGCCCCAGGAACGCCGACTCCAGGAAGAAGGCAAAGACCCCCTCCATGGCCAGCGTCTGGCCGATCACGCCGCCCGCAAAGCGCGAGAAGTGCGACCAGTTGGTGCCGAACTGGAACTCCATAGGGATGCCGGTGATCACCCCGATCACGAAGTTGATGCCGAAGATCTTGGCCCAGAAGCGCGCGGCGCGGCTGTAGCGCTCGTCCTTCTTCCACAGCGCCAGGCTCTTCAGCAGGACGAGGAGCGGCGCCAGCCCCATGGTCAATTGCGGGAAGAGGTAGTGGTAGGTGACGGTGAAGGCGAACTGGATGCGGTCCACCAGAAGTGCGCTGTCCATAGGAGGCACCTCCGCGCGCAGCAGGCGAGAACAACATTGTCTCACGCGCACGGCCCCGTCTGTGACCCGGCTCACATGGCGGTGTCCGGCGCCGCGCTACTCCTTCTTCGCGCCCTGGCGCCGCTGCTGCTCGGCCTGCCGGATCTCCCGCCGCCGGGTCGCATCCTGGTAGCGGCGCTTCTCCTCCACCGTCTCCGCGACCACCGGCGGCACCGCCACCGGATGCCCGCTCGCATCGATGGCCACAAAGGTCAGGTAGGCGGAGCTGACGTGCCGCTTGCTGCCCGCGATGTAGTTCTCCACCCAGCACTTCACGCCGATCTCCATCGAAGTGTGGAAGGCGTGGTTCACCGAGGAGCGCAGGATGAGCAGGTCGCCGACGTGCACGGGAGCGAGGAAGTCGAGGTGGTCCATGGAGGCGGTGACCACGTAGCGGCGCGAGTGGCGGTGCGCCGCCAGCGCCCCCGCGATGTCGATCCACTGCATCAGGCGGCCGCCCATCAGGTTGCCCAGCGGGTTGGCGTCGTTGGGCATCACCACCTCCGCCATCTCCGACTGCGACTCCCGCACCGGCCGCGCTTCCAGCTCGCTCTTGCTCATAGGCGTGAGTGTACTCGCGCCGCCGCGCCCGGCCAACCTAAGCTGGCGCCCGGCTCTGGTACTTTTGCCAGTTCCGCCTCCCTCGCGGTATAGGTAGCATCGGCTCGGCCCGGCGAGCGTGATCCTAGCCGGGATCTGCGGGGGGGAGCCCGGGTGCGCCCGCGGCAGCCCTTTGGCATGGAGTAGGGGGATAGCAGTCCGGCTGGCTGAGTTAGCTAAGTGTTTTCAGTAGGATAGGAGAATTTGGGGCGGTGCTGAGGCAATTTTTCGGGCTGAACCGCCATTCAATTCGCTTGATTTGAGGGGTAAATCGAAGTAAGATAAGCGGTTTGTTCGGCCCTATCGGGACCCGTGGTGGAAGGATGCGGGGCTCTCGCAGCCCACTCGTCTCCGCGCATCCGCCGCAGCCACAAACGAATCCAATCAGAGGTAGGGAAAACCAAAGCGGTCATAAATCTACCGTAAAGGCAGAGGTCTCATGGCAAAGCGACGTGGCAATCCCAACTGGGGCAAGCCCGAGCCGATCGGGCCCATCGTGCCCACCGTGACCGAGTTCGAGCAGGTGGTGCGCGAGTACAAGCTCCTGCCGGAGCAGTACATTCGCTCCACCCGGCTGCGCGAGTGGGCGCGCCGCAACAAGAACTCGAAGTTCATTCCCGAGTCCCTGCTGCAGGCCTGGGGCTTCGAGATCGAGTCCACGCTGTAAGCACCGGTTCCGGGGAGGAAACAAGGCCGTCGTGGCGACGGCCTTTTTCTTTGCCCGCCGCGCCGGGCCGCGTTGACGTCTTCCGGGTCGCATGAGATAGTGTTGCGCTCCACCACTGCCGCTTGCGAGGGAGGCTCTGCCCAGGCGGCCTGGCCCCAACCTCTTCCCTGCAGCCCCACCCGCAGGCTGTGAGCGCAAAGATCAAGGAGAGCCAGCCGGATGGTCCGCCTCGTTCCCAGGGAGACCAAGTTCTTCAACATGTTCGCCGAGCTGGCGGGCAACGTGACCGACGGCGCCCGCCTGCTGCTGGAGATCCTGCAGGACTTCCAGAACCTGGAGGCGCGGCTGCAGAAGCTGCAGGAGATCGAGCACCGCGGCGACGACATGACCCACGCCGTCATCACCAAGCTCAACCAGACCTTCATCACCCCGTTCGACCGCGAGGACATCCACCGCCTGGCCACCACCCTGGACGACGTGCTGGACTACGTGCACGCGGCCGGCGAGCGCCTCACCACCTACAAGATCACGCAGCGCTCGCCGCGCGCCACCCGCCTGGCCGAGCTCATCGTGCGGCAGACGGAGCAGATCGCCAAGGCCATCTCCAAGCTGGACAAGCACGACACCGTGCTCGACTATTGCGTGGAGATCAACCGTCTGGAGAACGAGGCCGATTCGGTGGCCCGCGAGGCCATCGGCAAGCTCTTCGAGGAGGAGAAGGACCCCATCGCCCTCATCAAGATGAAGGAACTCTACGAGGTCCTGGAGATGGCCACCGACAAGGCCGAGGACGTGGCCAACGTGATCGAAACCGTAGTCCTGAAAAGCGCCTGATGAACAGCGGACTGGTGCTGGTCATCCTCACCGTCCTGGTGGCCCTGATCTTCGACTTCTTCAACGGCTTCCACGACGCCGCCAACAGCATCGCCACGGTGGTCTCCACGCGCGTGCTCTCGCCCACCTGGGCGGTGGTCTGGGCCGCCTTCTTCAACTTCGTAGCCGCCTTCCTGCTGGGTACGGCGGTGGCCAAAACCATCGGCCAGGGCATGATCGATCTCTCCATCGTCACCCAATGGGTGGTGCTGGCGGGACTGACGGGCGCCATCGTATGGGACGTGGTCACCTGGTGGTGGGGCCTGCCCACCTCCTCCTCGCACGCGCTGATCGGGGGCTATGCGGGTGCGGCCATGGCTCGCGCCGCCCTCACCCGCGGCTGGTCGCACGCCGACGAAGTGATCCTGGCCGGCGGCTGGACCAAGACCCTGGTCTTCATCGTGCTGGCCCCAGTCATCGGACTGGTCCTGGGCCTGGCTTTCATGCTGGCGGCCTACTGGCTGCTGCGCCGCAAGTCTCCCCGCCAGGTGGATGGCTGGTTCCGCAAGCTGCAGTTGCTCTCGGCCGCCGGCTACAGCCTGGGCCACGGTGGCAACGACGCCCAGAAGACCATGGGCATCATCGCCGGCGCCCTCTACACCGGCGGGCTCATGAGCCGGGCCGACTTCACCGCCGACTGGGGCTCGCTCCACTGGCCCATCATCCTCTGCGCCCACTTCTCCATCGCCATGGGGACGTACCTCGGGGGCTGGCGCATCGTGAAGACTATGGGACAGCGCATCACCAAGCTGAAGCCAGTGGGCGGCTTCTGCGCGGAGAGCGCGGGGGCCATCACCCTGTTCGGCACGGCCCTGGCCGGCATTCCGGTCTCCACCACCCACACCATCACCGGCGCCATCGCAGGAGTGGGCGCCACCCACCGCCTCTCCGCCGTGCGCTGGGGCGTGGCCCAGCGCATCGTGTGGGCCTGGATCTTCACCATCCCCGCCTCGGGGGCGGTCGCCGGGCTGGCCTTCTGGATCATGCATCTGCTCAACCCGGCAGCTTGAAGCCGGTTGCCCCAAAGAGGAAAGCGCTCCCCGCAGGGAGCGCTTCTGGTTGGTGGAGACGGTGGGAGCCGCTACTCGGTCAGCGTCCAGGGATAGCGCCAGCCCGGACCTTCGCAGGTGGCGGTGCGCGGTCCCCAGGTCAGCACGCTACCGTCGGTGAAGTCGGCGCGCGCGTACAAGGTGTGAGTGCCGCTGAAGGTGTACCCGGCATCGCCCCAGGGAGCGATCAGCTCCTCGTAGTCGCCGTCAGCATAGAACTGCACCTTCCACGCCGTCCGGTTGTCGATGAACAGGTAGCAGGTATTCCCGCGGGTCTTGGCGCCGCCCTTGCTGGCGGGCGCCGGCATCATGGCTTTGGGGTCGTTGCTGTCGGACTTGTGCTTGATGTTGGGATCCTGGCCCGCGCCGCGGCTCTTGTGGGCCTTGTCGGTCATGGCCTGGGGGCCCCCTTTGGCCTGCGAGGAGGCCACCGGCGTCATCCAGCCCGCCAGGGCCACGAAGGCCAGAGCGAAAGCAAACCACTTCATCCTTCTGTGCATGAACTCCCCTCCCGGAGCGGCGCTTGGGTGCGCCCCTCCCGTTTTGAGTGACACAATGTTGCGAGGCCGCCCCGCTTGGCTACGGCCTTGGGGAACCGGCGGGGAACACCCCTATCGTACTCCCC
>DATIWW010000204.1:0-2884 GCA_035519175.1 Terriglobales bacterium | reverse complement strand
TCGCCAGATCCTCCCGCCTCCCTTCGGTCGGCGGCAGGCTGACGTCGTCGCCGGTGAAGACGCTGGCGACCGGCGACTGACCCCTGGCGACGGTTACTTCGCTCCCGCCGCCTGCAGCAGGGCGATGACCTCGTCGTTGCCGGGGCGGGCCTGGGCCCGGGCCAGCACGCTGGCGCCGGCGGTGGTGCGGGCGTTGGGGTCGGCGCCCTTGGCCAGCAGCGCCCCGACCACCTGCTTGTCGCCGTGGAAGGCGGCGTCCATGAGGGCGGTGCGGCCGCCGGCGGTGTGGGCGTTGGGGTCGGCGCCGTGATCGAGCAGGAGCTGGACCATGGCGGAGTCGCCGGCGGCGGCCGCCAGCATGAGCGCGGTGAGCCCGTTGGGGCCGCGGGCGTCCACCTTGGCGCCGCCGTCGGCCAGCGCCTGGGCGGTGGCCAGGTGGCTGCCCGCCGCCGCCAGCATGAGCGGGGTCAACTGGCTGCGGGAAAGCGTGTTGGGATCGGCGCCGGCGGCCAGCAGCAGCCGGGCCACGTCGGCGTGGTCGTAGGAGACGGCGTGGTGCAGCGCGGTCCACCCGTTGTAGTCGCGGGCGGCCAGGTTGAGCGGCGGCCGCGACTGGCCGGGAGTGGCGGCGGGAGCCTTGGCGGCGTCGAGCAAGGCCTGGACGAGTTCGCTCTCGCCCGCCGCGGCGGCCAGCATGAGCACGGTGGTGCCGTTGCGGTCGGCGGCGTTGTAGTCGGCGCCGGCGGCCAGCAGCAGTTGCGCGGCGTCGGGGCGATGGCCGGCGGCGGCGACGGTGAGCGCGCTCCAGCCATTCCCGTCGCGGGCGTTGACTGCGGGCTGGCGCTCCAGCAGCAGCTTGAGGATCTCGGGGTTGCCGGCGTCGGCGGCGGTCATGAGGGCGGTGAAGCCCACCACATCGTGGGCGTTGAGGTCGGCGCCGGAGTCGAGCAGCAGGCGCGCCAGAGGCAGGTCGCGGTCGTCCTCGCAGGCCATCATGAGGGCGGTGACGCCGTGCTCGTCGCGGGCGTTGGGATCGGCCTTGCGGGCCAGCGCCGCCTTGGCCGCCTTCAGGTCGCGCGCTTCGACGGCCTCCAGCAACTGCTGGGAGGCGGCGCTCAGGGACGCCGCGGCCGCGGGCGGTGCCGGTGCCGGCGCTGCCTTCGGCGTCTTGACCTGAGCAGCGGAGACTTCGAGCAGCGCGCCCACGAGCGCGAGGAGAGCGGCGGATTGGCGCAGGCAAGCCACTGGGAGCGGTGGGGGTACATTCATTGTAGGGCGAGAGGGGGAGACGGTGTGGCTTTTTCCCAGTCTGCGCCGGGAATAGGGGTCCTTCGCTAGATCAGTCGCCACGCTCCCTCGCTGCGCTCAGGAGGACAAGGAAAGACTCGGCGCCCCGGGCAAAAGGAAGGGGCGCCGCTGCGCGGCGCCCCGACTGGCGACTGGCTACTGGCGACCGGCAACTGCTAGGGAGCTTCGATCAGCTCCATCTTCCCGTCCTTGGTGCGGTGCAGGACCTTGACCTTGCCGTTGGTGTCGCGGAAGACGAAGACGTCGCGGTCGCGGAACTCGGCCTCCTTGATGGCCTCCTCCAGGGTCATGGGGCGGAGGGAGACCGAGTCCTGGGAGCGCACCAGGTGGGCCTCGGTGGTGCGGGCCACCGGCGGGTAAGCGTGCACCACCAGGGGAACGGCGGTGGCGGCGGTGGTGCCGATGGCGAACTGCACCTGCTCCTCGGCCTGGCTGCGGGCCTCGAATTTCTTGCGCGCCTGGCGCTTGCGGGTGCGCCAGCGCGCCTTGTACTTCACCGTCTGCTTCTCGATGCGGTCCAGGGCCTGGGTGATGGCCAGGCCCATGTCGGTGGCCTCGCCAATGCCCACCAGCGCCTGGTTGCGGACGGTGAGCGCGATCTCGGCGATGTAGCGGTACTTCTCGCAGGCCAGGATCACGTGGGTGTCGAAGTTGTCGCCCAGGAGCTTTCTCAGCTTGGCCAGGCCTTGTTCGATCTGCTTGCGGATGAGGGGAGTCACTTCGTACTGCCGGCCGGTGTATTCCACGTTCATTTGCTCCCTCCTCAGAACCACCCGCTCCGTCCAGGTGCGGCGGGACGGGCCACACTGCGGGACCAAACAACCTAACTTTTCACTCTGCGCTGGTGGGTGCTGGGGATGCGCATGTCCTCCCGGTACTTCGCGACCGTGCGACGAGTGACCTGGATGCCCTGCGACTGGAGGATGCGGGTGATCTGCTCGTCGGTCAACGGCCGGGTGGGGTCTTCCTCTTCGATGAGCTTCTTGACGCGGCGCTTGAGAATGACCAGGGAGGTGCCGCCGCCCTCCGGGCCCTGCACGCTTTCGCTGAAGAAATAGCGCAGTTCGAAGACGCCCTGGGGAGTGTGGGCGTACTTGCCGGCCACGGCGCGGCTGACGGTGGAGGGGTGGACGCCGATCTCCTCCGCCACTTCCTTGATCATCATGGGCTTGAGGTGGTCGAGGCCGCGGTCGAGGAAGTCGCGCTGGCGGCCCAGGATGGCGTGGCAGACCTTGAGGATGGTCTGCTTGCGCTGCTCGATGTTCTTGATGAGCTGGATGGCGGACTTGTAGCGCTCCTTGACGTAGTTGCGCACGTCCTTCTCGGCGGCGCCGCGGCTGAGCAAGCGGCAGTAGGCGGGATTGAGGCGCAACTGGGGGACGTCGTCGTCGTTCATCACCACCAGGTAGTCGTCGCCCTGCTTGACGAAGGCGACGTCGGGCTCGATGAGGCGGGGCTCGACGCGGTTGTAGCGCAGGCCGGGCTTGGGATCGAGGGTGCGGACGTACTCGATGGCCTGCATGACCGCCTCCACCGGGCGGCCCATGGCCTTGGCGGCCTCGCGGTATTGCTTCAT
>DATIWW010000203.1:0-13670 GCA_035519175.1 Terriglobales bacterium | reverse complement strand
CAGCAGCGGCTCCCCGGTGCGCAGCACGTAGCCGGTGAGCCCGCGCCCGATGGCCAGCGGCTGCTCCGGAGGCTCCTTGTCCACCTCGTCCACGAAGTAGGGGAACTCGATGGTCTGCGTGGCGAAGTCGGCGAGCGCGATGTAGAAGTTGCTGGCGTGCATGAGCTCGCCCACGATCTGGTGGATGGAGCGGTAGAGATCCTCCAGGTTGCCGGTGGTGCTGGCCAGGCTGGCGATGCGGTAGAGCGCGCCCTGCAGCACCTCCGCGCGCTTGCGCTCGGTGATGTCCACGGCCGTGCCCAGCACCACCGTGCGGCCGGCGAACTCGATGCGGCTGGCGGCGAAGTCCAGCCAGCGTTCCTCCCCCTGCTGGTTGAGGATCTTGAACTCATAGCGCGCGGGCGTCGGCTCATCGCGCAAGCGCGCCCAGGCGCGCCGCTTGGACTCTTCGCGGAAGTCCGGGTGCACCAGCGTCCAGGGATCCGGGAGGGAGAGCAGCTCCTCCCGGCTGTACCCGGTGATGGCTTCGCAGGTCGGATTCACATAGAGAAAGCGAGTGCCGTCGAAGATGTAGATGAGGGTCGCGGCGGTCTCGGCCACCGCCCGGAAGATGCTCTCGCTCTGCCGGATGGCCTCCTGGCTTCGCTTGTGCACGATGGCGCTGGCGATTTGCTGCGAGACGAAGGTGAGGATCTCCTTTTCCTTCTCCCCGTAGCGGACCTGGGGCTCGTAGCTCTGCAGTACCAGAGCGCCGAAGGCGGTTTCGCCCTCCTTGAGGGGAATACCCATCCAGTCCTGGGAGGGAGCGCCGGCGCGCTCCACCTCGCCGCGGCGGGTGAGGTCGTCGAGCACGTCGGCGGTGGCCAGCAGGGGCTGGCCGCTGCGCAGCACGTACTCGGTCAGGCCCTTGCGGAACTTGTGGGGAGGGAAGGGCGGGTCCTTTTCGTCTACGAAGTAGGGGAAGCTCACCATGCCGCTGGCGGCGTCGTAGAGGGCGATGTAGCAGTTCTTGGCGTACATCAGCTCGCTCAGGATGCCGTGGATGGAGGCGTAGAGCTGCTGCAGGTCCTCAGCCGAGCTGGCGGTCTCGGCGATGCGGTAGAGGGCGGACTGCAGAGCTTCGGCGCGCTTGCGCTCGGTGATGTCGCGGTAGATGGCGTAGTAGGCGACCTGGCCTCCGCCCACGCTCACCGGCGTGCCCAGGATGGAGACCTCGACCCGCATGCCGTCCTTGCGCCGGCGCACGGTCTCGCGGCTGAAGGCCTCGCCCGCCAGCACCTGCTCGGTCAGGGCCACGGCCTCGGCGCGCAGCTCCGGGGGCACGATGAGTTCATCCACGTCCCGGCCGACGGCCTCCCCGGCGGTGTAGCCGAACAGGCGCGTGAACTCACGGTTGACGCGGCTGATGTCGCGGGCCATGTCGAGCACCACGATGGCTTCCGGGGCGCTCTCGATGAGCTGTTCCAGGTGCGCCTTCTGCACCTGCAGGTCGTCGCCGGCCAGCTTCTGGTCGGTAACATCGAAGGCGGTGCCCAGCACCGTGGGCGCCCCCTGGTAGGAAACCAGGCTGGCCGTGAGATCCATCCAGCGGTCTCCGCCGGACTTGCTCACGAACTTGATGAGATAGCGGCTGGGCGCGCTGTCACCCCGCAACCGCGCCTCGGCGCGGGCCACGATGAACTCGCGGAAGTCGGGGTGGACCAGTTGCCAGACGTCCATGGTCATGAGTTCCTGCTCGCTGTAGCCGGTGAGCCGGCAGCAGGCGGGGTTCACGTACGCGAAGTGAGTGCCGCGGAAAAGGAAGATGGCGGAGTGGGCGGCGTCGGCCATCTGGCGGAAGCGGCTCTCGCTCTCCTGCAGCGCGCTCTCGACCTGGCGGCGCTCGCTGATGTCGCGGGCGAAGCCCTGCACCCCCACCGGCTTTCCCCGCGCGAAGATCAGTCGCGTGCTGACCTCCACGGTGAGTCGCCTTCCACTCCGGGTCATCACATCGATCTCGTAAGGGGTTTGGCTGAGCTCGCCGGCCAGCTTGCGCTGCAGGGCGTGCTGCGCGATCCCGCGGTGCTCGGGGACGATGAGATCGGCGACGTTCATCCCCAGGGCTTCTTCGCGGGTGTACCCGAACAGTCTCACCGCGGCCTCATTGACGAAGGTGAAGTTCCCCTGCAGGTCCTGGCTGTACACCAGGTCGCTGGCGCTCTCGGCGATCTCCTGCGCGCGCTGCTCGCTGAGTCGCAGCGCCTCCTCGATGCGTTTGCGCTCGCTGATGTCGTGTACCGTGGCCAGGCGGCAGGTGTGCCCTTCGCTCTTGACGTCGGCGCTGGTGACCTCCACCAGCAGCCGCCGGCCGTCCTTGGTGACATGCCGGAACTCGGCGCTGGCCCCGGCCAGCGCGCCGTGCACCCGCTGCCTCACCTTGTCCTGCTCGTCCTCCGGGTGCAGGTCGAGCACCGTCATGCGCAGGAATTCGTCGCGCGAGTAGCCGTAGCGCCGCACCGCGGCCTGGTTGCAGTCCAGGAAGCGCAGACTCTCCCGGTCCACCAGGAACACCGGGTCGGGAAACTGCTGGAAGAGGGAGCGATAACGCTCCTCCCCCGGGGAGGGAGGCCTTGCCTTGGCCCGATGTTGGGTCCCTGCTGCTTTCACGCCCGGTTCACCCCGAGACCGAAGGGCGGCAAGCGCCGCCTTCGCCAGGATCGCGTAGGGGGGAGACTTTTTATATCCCAACTTCGGGCGGGCGCGAAGACATTTTTGTGCGGCGGAGCGGACAGCCTGCGGTCTAGGAGCGCAGCGCGGGCTTGGGGAAGTAGGGCAGGCCCTGGCCAGCGACGATGGCGCGCGGGTTGTCGAGCACCAGGGCGCGGGCGACGTCGCCGCCCACGTGCTGGGCGGCCGCGTCGCGGGCGGCGGAGAGTCGCGGCGGGCGGTGCTTGGCGCTGTGCGCGTCCGAGGCCAGTGCGTGCACCGCGTCGTGCTCCAGCAGCCACAGCGCGGCCTGCCGCGCCGCCTCCCCCCAATTGCCGGTCAGCGCCGAGGCCGTGACCTGCACCGGGCAGCCGCCTTCCACCAGCCGCAACACCTCGCCCGGGCTTCTCTGCAACAGCAGGTTGCGCTCCGGGTGGGTGATCACGGGGAGCAGGCCGGCGGCCCGCAGGCGGGCGATCACCTCCAGCACCACCGGCGACAGCCCGAAGTCGCTGAACTCCAGCAGCAGGTAGGGCGTCTCCCCGATGGTGTAGCGAGCGGGATGGGCCAGCGCGTCCTGGACGTTGTCGTAGGAAAAGTGGAAGTCGCAGCCCAGGGTGAGCTTCAGGGACTTGCCCGCGATCTCCTGCAGGCGCTCCAGGGAGGCGGCGCAGCGCGCGCGGTCGAAGCTGTACTGCTCGTCGGCATGGGGGGTGGCCACGATGTGCTCGATGCCGTCGGCCACGGCGATGCGCACCATCTCGGTGGCCATCTCCCAGGTGGCGGGACCGTCATCGATCGCGGGCAGGATGTGGCAGTGGATGTCGATCATCGCTCTGCCCGTATTCTAGCGGTGCCGGCGGGAGACCAGGGGAACAATCGCGCCCCAGCGGGGCGGACGGGCAGCCGATCCGGGAAGGCTCCCGCCGTGGGAAGCCGGTCCGTCCTCACAGGGCGGCGCTGATGCGTCCGGCGAAGGAGGGCTTCTGCGCGCGGCTGAGGCGGCCCACGGCGTCGGTGAGCCGCTGGTAGCGGTCGAGCAGGGGGGCCGCGGAAAGCCGCGCCCCCGGCAGCAGCAGGCGCGCCCGCAGCTTGACCCCCGCCAGCAGAGCGTAGAGCCGGAGGCGCAGGGCGTCGTCCACCAGTTCGCGGGCCGCCTCGGCGACCTCAGGCTCGGGGCTGCGCCGCGCCGCCTCCCCCAGGCGCACCAGCAGGGCGGCATTCTGGGCGGCGCGCCCCACGTACTCCAGGGCGGCGCGCATGCGCTCCCGCTGCAAGCGGCGGAAGTCTCCCGGCGCCAATTGCGCGCGCAGGTACTCTTCCTCGGCCGGGTCGGTGAGGTTGCGGAAGGCGGCCAGGTCGACGGGCTGGGTCTTCCCCGGCAGCTCCTCCAAGTCCAGCACGGCCGCGCCGTGGCCGCGCGCGGCCCACAGCAGCAACACCACCGCCGCCAGCGCCGCCACCAAGAACAGCGGCACCATCACTGCTGCAGCAGATGCGATAAGGCCTGGTTCCATCGCTCCACTTCCTCCTTGCCCTGGGGCACGAGCCGCACCGGCTGCGCTGCCGGCTGCGGCAACAGGATGTATGCCGCCCAGATCATCACCGCGCAGGTATAGGCCGTGCCTGATACCAGGCCCAGGGCGTAGTAGGCCAGCAGGCCGTTCTGCGCCTGCAGGGCCAGGCACACCATCGACGTGCCGGCGTACAGGCCCAGCCCCACGGCCACGCCCAGGATGTCGCGCCGCCACGAGATCCTCATGTAGCGCACCGCCACCAGGACGACCAGCAGCAGTCCCACCTCGACCACGCGCACAGTGCGCTCCACGACCAGGAGGCCGGCGGTCAGCTGCACGAAGGTCTGGTCCGGGCGGTGAGGCGAGGACAGCAGAGACACCACCGACCCCAGCAGCAACAATCCCACACCGCACCACCGGAATACCGCCTTGCCCACGCGGTGAAAGGTCTCGTAGGGTTGGAACACCTGGGTGAACACCTCATAGACCACGGCGAATCCCAGAGCCACGCTGACCGCGTCTTCACACCAACCGACGTAGTACCAGATCGGCTGAAAGCCGGGATCGACCCGTACCCGCAGGTAGAAGGAGAGCATGACGATGGAAAACGTCATGACCCAGAGGGTGTAGGCGAAGAACCAGGGCATGCGCCGGTAGAGCCCGCGGCGGCGCATCGTCAGCGCGATCGCCAACTGCAGCGAAGCGGAGACCAGCGTGGTGCCGACGATGTCCGCAAAGCCCAGGGACATAAGGGGGCAGGCCCAGAGCATACCCCCTGTCTGTTGTCCTCCGCAACGTTCCGCCGGTCATCAGCGGGCGGCCGGCGGGGGCGGGCAGACCTGGCCCGTCGGGCAGGGCGGCTGTCCCGTGCCCCCCGGTCCGTCGGCCAGAGAAACGGTGGACAAAGTTCCCGTCAGCAGCAAAGCGGCGAGTACAATACGAAGCAGCGTTTTCACGGTGCGACTCCCCTCTTGTGCAATTCGCACCGTGACAGGATGGCGGTACCGAGCTAGGCTGGGCGGGCCGGCGCAGAGGTGTTCATAGTTCCGAAAGTGGAAACAGGAATGACTTTATTGCCCATCAGCGACGATTTTGTGCATACCACCCTGCGCGCGGTCCCCGGCCTGCTGGGCAAGCTGCACTATGTCGCGGGGCTGCGGGGAGAAGACGGCCGCTATGCCCACTGGGGGCTGGCCCGCGTCTATGGCCAGCCCGCCGCCCAGCGCACCTTGGCGGAGGCCCACCTCTCGCTGTTCCTGAAGGTGTTGCGAGCGCCCCTGAAGGAGCTGTGGGAGGACCTGCGGCAGATGGCCGCCGCCGAGGGCGAAAAGCCAGCGGTCTTCGCCCAGAGCCTGAAGGCCAGCCTGCCAGCGCTGCTGCCGGCCGAGCTGGGCGGGGGCTCCGCCCGCCACTTCAGTTCCGTGCTGGAAGGGCTTTCGACCCTGGGCCGTTCGAAGCGGGCTGCCACTCACCTAGACGCATAGCTACCCCCACCACCTGCCCGATGACCTCGGCGTCGTGGGGATGGCGCAGGAGTCGCACCGCCACCGGCGAGAGCGGGTGGGGCTGCAGCACGATCTGGTCTCCCTTCAGCGTGCACCAACAGCAGCGATAGCCTTCGCGCGTTTCTACGAAGTAGACGGGCCGCTCGTACTCGGAACGCCACATGCCGTTGCTGACCTGGTTCTTGGACTCGTCGATCTGGAGAAACGATCCCGGCAGCAGCAGTGGATACATGGTGAAGTCCTCGCTGCCGAGGTATGCATAGGTGTACTTGGTGCCGGCGAACTGGGCCAGGAAGGCCAGCGGCACCACCCCCCAGCGCTCGATCATGCGGCCCAGGTTGGTGGTGCGGCGGGGATCGAAGCCGGGATCGAGCTTGACCGGCATCCGCACCGCGGGCAGGTCGCCCAGGGCTTCGATGCGATGCGAGCGCGGCGGCGCCACCAGAGCCAGGTCGGTGGCGGTCTCGCCGGTGCACACGCCGTACCAGTCCAGCAACTCGCGCAGCTCCAGGCGATAGATCACCGCCAGGCTGTACAGGCGGTAGATGCTGGGGACTACGCCCTTGGTCTCGATGTCGGAGAGACGGCTGAGGGAGAGGGAAAAATCCGGGTTGCCGTGGCGGCCGGCGATGCGCCCGCTGGCCGATTCCACATCGCGGATCGTCAAGCCCATCTGCTCGCGCGCAGCGCGCAGCTTTTGTCCGGCCTTCAACAACCCTACCTCCCTGGGGGATGGTTGAACATTAGTCCAATCCGCCACGTTCCGCAAATGAAACCAGGGTGGCAGGGGAGCGGGGCCGGCTCCCGGACCGGGCGTGCGCACACGTTCCATTTTCGGAACGCGAAGGCCAGTTGCGGAGGCGCCGCGGGAATCGGCCTCACAATGGAAGTGCGATGAAGGGACCGCCCCCGGGCGGGTCCGGGGCGTATGGGCATCGCGGAGCGCGGTCTCCGCGCCCACCTTGCTGCCGGAGTCGTCGCCCATGACGTTGGAGTATGCGCGCGGCACCCCAATCCTCCTTAAGAACTACCCGCACCTTCGGGAGAGCTGGCTGCGGGACCGCATCGCGGACGACCCTAACCTGCTGGGGCTGGGCCCTCTGCGGCTGGTCGACATCGAGCGGCGGCACGCGCGGGCGGGCCGCCTGGATCTGCTGCTGCAGCGCGGCCCGCGCCGCTACGTGGTGGAGATCATGCTGGGCCGGCTGGACGAGAGCCACCTGGTGCGTGCCATCGAGTATTGGGACGCGGAGCAGCGCGCCTCGCCCGGCCTGGAACACGTGGCCGTGCTGGCGGCCGAGGAGCTGCCGCCGCGGCTGCTGCGCGTGCTGGAACTGCTGCGCGGCACCCTCCCCCTGATCGTCCTGCAGATGTGCGCCACACAATGGGAGAACAAATTCGTGCTGCACTTTGTCCGGCTGCTGGAAGGGCCGGGACGCCCCGAGAAAGCGCCGCCCGAGCCCGAGGGCGGCGGCGAGACGCTGTGGGAGGACAAGTGGGCCGCGCCCGCGCGCGCCGCCCTGAGCGAATGCCTGGGCCTGCTGCGCGAGGTCCTGCCTTGCCTGCACCTGGAGTACCGCCGCCATTCCCTGGCGGTGCGCAGCCAGGCCCAGGCCCCGCCCCTGCTCGTCCTCTACCCCAAGCGCCACTTCCTGCGAGTGGAGATCCAAGCCGCGGAGGCGAGCCGCCTGTGGGAGCGCTGCCCCGCTGCCTGCTGGCAGGCGCTGGAGGCAGGACAGATGCTGCACGCCGTCGAACTGTTGCTGTTTCCGGGCGAGTTGGCCCGCAAGGGGGAGGCGCTGGAGCAGGCGCTGCGCGCCGCCCAGCACGAGGCCCAGGCCGCGGTCAGCGATAGTGTTGCTGCAGAAACTCGCTGATGCCCCGGAAGGCACGGGAGAGCGTGGCCTCGTCGGGCAGGAAGACGATGCGGAAGTGCCGCGTCCCCGGCTTCTGGCCGAAGCCGCTGCCGTGCACCACCAGCACCTGCTTTTCCACCAGCAGCTGCTTGACGAAGTCCTGGTCGGGCTTCGGGATCTCGATCCTGGGGAAGGCATAGAAAGCGCCGCGCGGCGGCACGCAACTGACGCGGGGCGTGGCCTCGGCCCACTCCACCACCAGGTCGCGGCGGCGCGTCAGCTTGGCCACCACCTCGGGCAGGTGGGTCTGCGGGCCCTCCAGCGCCGGGGCGATGGCGCACATCATGGGGTAGCTGGCGCACAGGCGCGCGCGCAGCAGCTTGTTGATGCCCTCCACGTAAGGCCGCAGGGCGGCCTCCGGCCCGCTGGCGATGCCCCAGCCGATGCGCCACCCCGGCGCCAGGTAGTTCTTGGAGACGCCGCCGAAGGTCACTACCGGGAGATCGGGGGCGAGGGCGGCGAAGCTCTCGTGCTTGCCCTCCAGCAGCAGCTTCTCGTAGATCTCGTCGGCGAAGACCACCAGGTTGTGGCGGCGGGCGATCTCGGCCAGGCCCTCCAGGGTGCGCCGCGAGTACACCGCGCCGGTGGGATTATTGGGATTGATGAGCACCAGGCCGCGGGTGCGGCGATTGATCTTGCGCTCGACGTCGGCCAAGTCCGGCTCCCAGCCGTTCCCCTCGTCGAGGTCGTAGGAGTTGGGCTCCAGGCCCATCTTGGCTACCACCGCCGTGTAGAGCGGATACTCCGGGGAGGGGCACAGCACGTTCTCGCCGGGATTGAGCAGCGCGCTGAAGCACAGATCGACGGCCTCGCTCACCCCGCTGGTGACGAAGGCGTCGAGGACGTTGCCGATGCCTTTGCGTTCGGCCTCGCCACGGATGGCGCGCAACGCCTCGGGAGTGCCGGAGGAAGGCGCATAGCCGTTCTTGCCCTCGCGCATGGCCCGGGCCACGGCTTCGATCATGTGGGGCGGGGTCTGGAAGTCGAACTTCAGGGGGTCGCCGATGTTGAGCAGCAGGATGGGTTTGCCGCTCTTGGCCACCTCGTCGGCCAGCACCGCCAGGTCGCGGATGGCGTAGCGCACGTTCTCCAGCCGCGTGGCGGCGGGGATCTCCCGCACTTGGGTCACTGGCATGGCGCCCCCGGTGTCACTCGAGATCGATCTGGGCCCGCTGCAGCTTGTCGGAGTAGTCGACGTAGACCGACTTCCACTCCGTGTAGAAATCGATGGCGCCGATGCCGCCCTCGCGGTGGCCGTTGCCCGTGGCCTTGGTGCCGCCGAAGGGCAGATGGACCTCCGCGCCGATGGTGGGCGCGTTGATGTAGGTGATGCCGGCGCAGAGATCGCGCATGGCGTGAAAGGCTCGGTTCACGTCGCGGGTGTAGAGGGCGGAGGAGAGCCCGTAGGCGGTGTTGTTCGCCATCTCGATGGCCTGCTCGAAGCTGTCGCAGGGACTGACCGCCACCACCGGCCCGAAGATTTCCTCCTGGAAGATGCGCATCTTGGGATCCACGTCGGCGAAGACGGTGGGCTCGTGGAACCAGCCGTGGGCATAGGCGCCCTGGCTGAGGCGATGGCCACCGCAGAGCAGCCTGGCGCCCTCGTTCTTGCCGATGGCTACGTAGCTCTCGTCGGTCTCGAGCTGGGAGCGGTTGATGGCGGGTCCCATCTCCACCGTCTCGTCCAGGCCGTTGCCCACCTTCAGTTTCTGCGCGCGCGCCACCAGGCGGTCGGTGAACTCGCGGTAGACGCGCTTCTGCACGAGGATGCGGCTGGTGGCAGTGCAGCGCTGGCCGGTGGTGCCGAAGGCGCCCCACACCGCGCCGTCCAGCGCCAGGTCCAGGTTGGCGTCGTCGAGCACGATCATGGGGTTCTTGCCGCCCAGCTCCAGGGAGCAGCGCTTGAAGCTCTTGGCCGCGGCCTCGCCCACGATCTTGCCCACGTCGGTGGAGCCGGTGAGCGAGACTGCGCGCACCGTGGGGTTGTCGAGCAGCGGCCCGCCGATGCGCGAGCCGAAGCCGGTCACGATGTTGACCACGCCCTTGGGCAGCCCGGCATCCACCAGCGCCTGCACCAGGTTGAAGACCGAGAGCGGGGTGTCCTGCGCCGGCTTGATCACGCAGGTGTTGCCGCAGACGATGGCGGGGAAGAGCTTCCAGGAGGGGATGGCCATGGGGAAGTTCCAGGGCGTGATCATCACGCAGACCCCGACGGGCTGGCGCAGGCACATGGCGAACTTGTTGGGCAGCTCGGAGGGCGTGGTGTGGCCGAACATGCGCCGGCCCTCACCCGCCATGTAGAAGCCGGTGTCGATGGCCTCCTGCACGTCGCCCCGGGTCTCCTTCAGGATCTTGCCCATCTCCCGGGTCATGTCGCGGGCGTACTGCTCCTTGCGCTCCACCAGGATCTGGGCGGCGCGGGTGACGATCTCGGCGCGGCGCGGGGCGGGCACCAGGCGCCACTTCTGGAAAGCGCGCGCGGCCGCGGCGATGGCGGCATCCACGTCCGCCTTGCCCGACTTCTGGAAGATGCCCACCACGTCGCGGGTGTCGGCAGGGTTCAGGTTCTCGAAGGTTTCGCCGGTGCCCGACTCCACCCACTCTCCGTCGATGAAGTTCTTGTAGACCCTGGGGCCGGCGGTGGCGCGCCCGGCCGAAACCAGCTTCTCTGCGGTCGCCATGGATGAGTGCCTCCCTTGCCGGAGATCGGAAACTTCTAAATCGTACCGTCCCATCGTGCAGGGCGCAAGCCGGCGCATCCGCGGCGGGCGGGCGCCGCCGTTGCCCTTCTCAACACCGGCGGGGAAGCGCGGTTATTTACCTGTTTTCAACTAGATGCGCTTGTGGTACTCTGCCTGCTAACCCGCAGAAATTACGGTGATTCTCGAGCGTCGGTGCCACCCAAAAGGAAATCCGAAGGACTCATCGCGTGGACCACGGTCACGTATCGCAGCGTCCTGTTGGCGCTTCTGTTCCTGGCCATTGCCATCGCCATCGCCAGCTACCTGATCGCGCCCCAGGCCACCACCACCGCCGTCAACAAGACGGAGAATGTTCTGAGCGGATGGGCGGAGAAGATCGGCCTGACCCGTGTCGCCGTCCCCAGCAACGCCATCGCGGTGGGGCAGCAGGAGGCGCACTTCACCGCCATCGACGGCACCGTGCGGGTGAAGCGGACCATCAGCAACACCTGGGTCACCGCCGACTACAACCTGCCCCTGGAAAAGGGCGACGTGGTGCAGACCAGCTCCGATGGCATCGCCAAGGTGGTCTTCGCCGACGGCACCAACTACACCGTGAAGCCGGATTCGCTGATCGTGGTGCAGGAAAACTCCACCAACGCGCAGGCGCAGACCCAAGTGGCGGTGCAGGTGACCACCGGCACGGTGGACCTGAACACCGCCACCTTCGGCTCGGGCTCGAAGTCGCAGGTCATCGTGGCCGGCGCCACGGCCACCCTGGCTCCCGACACCGCCGCCCTGGTGCACACCGATCCGCGCGAGGACCAGCACGACATCCTGGTGAAGAAGGGCTCGGCCGAGGTGGAGCGCGGCGGCGAGACCGTACGCGCCAGCGATTACGAGAAGGTCAGCTTCAAGTCCGACTCGCCGCAGATGACCAAGGAGAAGGAAGCCGGCCCGCCCACCCTCATCACTCCTGCCAACATGGCGCCGGTGTTCTTCTCCGGCAAGGACAAGGCGCTGGACTTCGCCTGGACGACGGTCCCGAACGTGACCGGCTATCATCTGCGCATTTCGCGCAACCGCTCGTTTTCTTCGCTGGTGTATGACCACAGGTTCGCCGACCCGCAGACGCGCGCGTCGGGGTCGGTGCGGGTCGCGGGGCTGGGAGAGGGCACCTTCTACTGGGTGGTGCAGTCCATCGTGGGGAACAAGGAATCGGTGGAGAGCGAGACCAACCGCTTCGACCTGATCCCCAAGGGGGCCCAGGACGTCTCCCTGAAGCTGGAGATCGAGCCTTTTGTGCAGCACGGCCATGTTTTCGAGATCACCGGCAAGACCGAGCCGGGGGCGCGCGTGATGGTGAATGGGGAGGAAGTGCCGCTGATCAGCCCCGATGGCACCTTCCACTACTTCACGCCGCCCATGCCCAACGGGGAGAACGTGATCACCATCACGGCGCAGAACTCGCGCGGCGGGGTGGCGACGCACCAGGGGAGAGTCGTGATCCAGTAAGGCCCGGTTCCGCGGCGGGCAGAATACAGCCGGGCGCGCCGCGCCCAGGCTGCGGCAGGAGTTGCGCGCAGCCGGCAGCGGGGCGTGTGCCTGCGCCGTACGCGGAAGAGAGTTTTGTCTCGAGGTTAAGACAAGTCCGTATGTCGTCCAACGGTTCATCCGCATCGCACGTTCACAACCTGCGCTCGCTGTTCAGCATGTTCTCCAGCGACCTGGCCATCGACCTGGGCACGGCCAACACCCTGGTCTACGCCAAGGGCAAGGGCATCGTGGTCAACGAGCCCTCCATCGTGGCCATCAACAAGGCGACCGGGGAGGTCGAGGCCGTGGGCAAGGAGGCCAAGGAGATGCTGGGGCGCACCCCCGGCAACATCGTGGCCATCAAGCCCATGAAGGACGGCGTCATCGCCGACTTCAAGGTCACCGAGAAGATGCTCAACTACTTCATCCAGAAGGCGCACAACCGCAAGATGCTGGTGCATCCCCGCATCGTGATCGGGGTGCCTTCCGAGATCACCCAGGTGGAGAAGCGGGCGGTGATGGACTCCGCCTACCGCGCCAAGGCCAGCGAGGTCCACCTGGTCGAGCAGGCGATGGTCGCCGCCATCGGCGCCGGCCTGCCCATCACCGAGCCCTCGGGCAACATGGTGGTCGACATCGGCGGCGGCACCACCGACATCGCCGTCATCTCCCTCTCCGGCATCGTCTATTCGCGCTCCGTCCGCATGGCCGGCAACCAGATGGACGAGGCCATCATGAATTACCTCAAGCGCAAGTACAACCTGCTCATCGGCGAGCGCACCGCCGAGCAGATCAAGATCGAGATCGGCAGCGCCTACCCGCTCGACAAGCCGCTCACCATGGAGATCAAGGGCCGCAACCTCATCGAGGGCGTCCCCAAGACCATCACCGTCGATGACAGCGAGATCCGCGAGGCTCTCAGCGAGTGCGTCTCGACCATCATGAACGCCATCCGCGTCGCGCTGGAACGTACGCCGCCGGAGTTGTCCGCCGACATCAGCGACCGCGGCATCGTGCTCACCGGCGGCGGCGCCCTCTTGAAGAACCTGGACAAGCGCATCCGCGAGGAGACCGGACTGCCCGTCTCCATCGCCGACGATCCGCTGGCCAGCGTGGTGCTTGGCACCGGCAAGATGCTCAGCGACTTCAAGCTGCTGCGCAAGATCTCGATCGAATAACAAGATTTTGTTGTAGGCCGGCCGCCTCGGCCGGCCACGCAACATAGGAAGAGGAAAGTTCCCGTAGGGCGGCCGACCTCGGCCGCCCAAATTTCGAGAGCGCGATGGAGAGCATCTTTACCCGCTACCGCAACACCACCGTCCTGGCGGCGGTGCTCTTCGCGCAGATCATCGGCCTCGCCGTGCAGGTCAAGCGCCCCACCGAGAGCGGCTCCACCCGTCTTCTCCGTTATTGGGTGGTCAGTGCCATCACCCCACTGGAACGCGGCGCTCTCGGGATCAGCCATGGCGTCCGCCATCTCTGGAACAATTACCTCTATCTTCGCGGCGTACGCGAGGAGAATCGCGCGCTCAAAGAGCAGATCGATCGCATGCGCATCGAAGAGGTGCGCTTGAAGCAGGACGCCGACCAGGCCCGCCGCCTTCAGGCCCTGCTCGCCTTCAAGGAGCAGTTCGTCTCCGAGACCGTGGCCGCCCAGGTCATCGGCTCCAGTGGCAGTGAGCAGTCTCGCATCCTCTATATCGACAAGGGTTCCGAGGCCGGCGTGAAACCGGATATGGCGGTGATCACCCCCGACGGCATTGTCGGCAAGGTGCTCCGCGTCTACAAGAATTCCTCGCAGGTGCTGGAGATGAGCGACCAGTCCAGCGG
>DATIWW010000202.1:0-4325 GCA_035519175.1 Terriglobales bacterium | reverse complement strand
ACCGACAGCCGACGGCGGGTGCTAGAATAAAGCTTCTTACGGCCCTCATCCTTCATCCTGAGCAGCAGAAAGGAATCCTGATCATGGCTACCCTCGAAGCTCCCACCCGCGTTGCGCTCCCCCAAGGCGCCTTCCGCAACGAGCCCGCCACCGATTTTTCCAAGGAAGAGAACGCGCGGCGCATGCGCGACGCCATCGCCAAGGTGCGCTCCCAGCTCGGCCGCGAGTATGACCTGGTCATCGGCGGCAAGCGCGTCAAGACCGAGGCCAAGATCAAGTCCATCAACCCGGCCAAGCCCTCCGAAACGGTCGGCCTGCACCAGAAGGCGGGGCGCGAGCACGCCGAGCCCGCCATCCAGGCCGCGCTCGCCGCCTTCGAGCGCTGGAAGCGGGTGTCGGTCGAGGAGCGCGCCTCGCTGGTCTACCGCGCCGGGCAGATCCTGCGCGAGCGCAAGCACGAGTTCGCCGCCTGGATGATCTTCGAGGTGGGCAAGAACTGGGCCGAGGCCGACGCCGACATCGGCGAGACCATCGACTTCTGCGACTTCTACGCCCGCGAGGCCCTGCGCCTGGCCAAGGCCGAGCCCCCCATCCAGCTCCCCGGCGAGCGCGACCACCTGTGGTACATCCCGCTGGGGGTGGGAGCGGTCATTCCGCCCTGGAACTTCCCCAGCGCCATCATGGCGGGCATGACTCTGGCTTCCATCGTCACCGGCAACACCGTCATCCTCAAGCCCTCCTCGGACTCGCCCACCATCGCGGCCAAGTTCTTCGAGGTGCTGGAGGAGTGCGGCCTGCCCGAAGGCGTGGTCAACTTCTGTCCCGGCGCCGGCGCCAGCTTCGGCAACTCCCTGGTCGAGCATCCGCACCTGCGCTTCATCGCCTTCACCGGCTCGCGCGAGGTGGGGCTCGACATCAACCAGCGCGCCGCCCTGCACCAGAAGGGGCAGATCTGGATCAAGCGCGTGGTGCTGGAGATGGGCGGCAAGGACGCCATCATCGTCGACGCCGACGCCAACCTCGACGCCGCCGTCGAAGGCGTGGCCGCCTCCGCCTTCGGCTTCCAGGGACAGAAGTGCTCGGCCTGCTCCCGCGCCATCGTGGACGAGAAGATCTACGACCTCTTCCTGGAGCGGCTGAAGCAGCGCGTCGCCAAGATCACCGTCGGCGACCCCATCGAGAACCCCGGCATGGGCCCGGTGGTCAACGAGGCCGCCATGAAGTCCATCCTGGAGTACATCGAGATCGGCAAGAAAGAAGGGCGGCTGATCACCGGCGGCGGCCGCGACACCCGGGCGGGCGACGGCTTCTTCCTCCAGCCCACCGTCATCGCCGACGTCCCGCCCAAGGCCCGCCTGGAGCAGGAGGAGATCTTCGGGCCGGTGCTGGCGGTCATCAAGGCGCGCAACTTCGACCATGCCCTGGAGATCGCCAACGACACCGAGTTCGGGCTGACCGGCGCCGTCTACACCTCTTCGCGCGAGAAGATCGAGCGTGCCATGCGCGACTTCCACACCGGCAACCTCTACATCAACCGCAAGTGCACCGGGGCGATGGTGGGCGCGCACCCCTTCGGCGGCTTCAACATGTCGGGGACGGACTCCAAGGCCGGCGGCCCCGATTACCTCTACCTGTTCACCCAGGCCAAGTCCATCGGCGAGAAGCTCTGAGCCTTGATGGCGGAAGCGACGGGGCGTCCCGCGGGACGCCCCGCGATTTTTTTGAGGCACCTCTTATGGCGCGCATCCTGTGCGTGGACGATGAGCCCAGCATCCTCTCGCTGAAGTGCTCGATCCTGGAGGGCGCGGGGCACGAGGTCACGGCCGCGCTCTCCGCCCACGACGCCATCGAGCGGCTCGCTGGCGCCGCCTACGATCTGGTCATCACCGACTGGCGGCTGGGTGACGCCAGCGGCCAGGCGGTGGTGGAAGCCGCCAAGGCGCGCGCCAGCACGCCCGTCATCGTGGTCTCCGGCTTCCTGGCCGAAGCCGCCACCGCCCAGCCCCGCGCCGATCTCTACCTGGAGAAGCCGCTGCCTCCCCAGCGCCTGGTGGAGGCGGTCAACCGCCTGCTGAAGCCGGACGGTGAGCCGCGATGAGGGCGCGCGCGGGAAGGGACCGGCTGGCGCGGAGGCTAGCGCGGGCTGGAGGCCACCGCCGCCGCGGCCTCCGCCAGGATGCGGTGATGGATGGTGAACAGCGCCAGCTCCAGGCGGTCGGAGACCCCGATCTTGTCATACACGTTGCGCAGGTAGTTCTTGATGACCTGCTCGGTGGTGCCCAAGCGGCTGGCGATCTCCTTGTTCTTGTAGCCTTGCACGATGAGGGCGACGATGCGCAGTTCCTTGGCGGTCAAGCGGTCGCGCACCCGCGCTCCCACCAGGTCGCTGTCGATGGTCTCCTTGGAGGGGACCGCGCTCTGCACCCAGGTCTCGCCCTTGGCCACTTTGCGGACGCACTCCACCAGCGCCGGCCCGGTCACGCTGCGGAAGAGCACGCCCTGCGCCCCCAGCTTCTGGTACTGGGCGGTGTCGGCGCCGTTCTCGGCCACCACCACCAGGCGGGTCTTGACCTTGGCGGCCAGTTCGGCCACGGGAGCCAGGTCGGGCTTGAGCGCGGTGGAGACGATGAGCACCGTGGCGCGGAACTTCTCCAGCGCCATCATCATCTGCTCCACCGTCTGCGCCTGCGCGACCACGCGCACGTCGTCTTCCACGGCCAGCACCTTGGCCGCGCCCGCCCGGAAGATCGCCTGGCTGTCCGCCAGTATCAGCTTGATCATGGCCTCTGGGTCCCGCCCCTCACTGCCTCACTTGCGGATGAACTTGTAGTGGTCGATGACGCAGGCCACGCCGCCCTTCTTGTCGGCTTTTTTCTTGCCCGCGCCCGCCTTGGCCTCCGCCCGTACCACGCGGCCGCGGCAGCGGATCTCCACCGGCTTGGTGGTGCCGGTGACTTCCGGCGGCAGGGTGATGTCGAACTCCACCGTCGAGCCCACCGCCAGGGACGCATCGGCGCGGATGAACACTCCGGCCGCGCTCAGGTTGGAGGTCGTCCCCTTGTGTTTGGTACGAGATTTGCCATCCCGGATGGTGATGGGCAGTTGCAGCGGGAAGCGTTTCCCCGTTCTGGCTTCCGACACAGAATCCTCCTCGGGGGACCTTGCGACACGTCAGCCCGGCCAGCTCCGGCGAAGTGGTTCCTACCGTGTCGCCGACTTTATATCACGAGTGTGCGAGGGCGGGATAGCCGGAGGGCCCGAGGTTGGCACCCTCCAGCGAGAGCGGCCGCGCCCGCCTCAGAACTTCACGGCCACGGGCTCGCGCTCGCCCGCCTCGGCCACCTCGAAGAACTCGCGGGGCTGGAAGCCGAACATCCCCGCCAGCAGGTTGCTGGGGAACTGCGCGATCTTGGTGTTGAAGTCGCGCACCACCGCGTTGTAGTAGCGGCGGGCGTTCTGGATGGCGTCTTCGATCGCGCTCAGCGTACTCTGCAGTTGCGTGAACTGCTCCGAGGCGCGCAGTTGCGGATAGTTCTCCGCCACCGCGAACAGGCTCTTGAGCGCCTGGGTGAGCATGCCTTCCGCCTGCGCCTTTTCCCCCGGGCTGGTGGCCTGCATCGCCTGCGAGCGGAACTTGGTGACCTCGTCGAAAGTACCGCGCTCGTGTGCGGCGTAGCCTTGGACCGTCTCCACCAGGTTGGGGATCAGGTCGTGGCGGCGCTTGAGCTGCACGTCGATGTCGGCCCAGGAAGCGTCGGCCCGCACCCGCAGTTGCACCAGGCTGTTGTAGAGGAAGATGACGCCCACGGCCAGGACCAGCAGGACGATGAGCAGGATCAGCGCCATGGCGCCTCCTTGCGGCGGGGTTCCCGGATCTGCGGGCAAGCTACCACAGCGCGCAAGCCGCTGGCAATCGCGCTCCCCGCGCTACTCGTAGCGGGTGTGCGGCTGCGGCTCGCCCGAGATCACGGTGGTGATGGGCGCATCGATCCCGAAGACCCAGGGGAACTCGGTTCCGAAGGCGTGCATGGGCGCTGCAGGAGAGCAGACCCACGCCGGCCGCGGCTCGCCCTTCACCTCGACCTGCTTGCGATCGCATGCCAGCTTCCAGCGCTTGGGCGGACCGGGACAGGACGTGGTCTTCTTCCTGGCAGGCTTGCCTTCGGCGAAGGTCTCTTCCGTGCGCGTGCACTCGCTCGCGTCGGTGCGCAGCGCGTACTCCCGGCGCTCGCTCCCAGCCGTGCTGCTGCCGTGGAAGGCGTAGCGCCAGCGGGTGGTGCTCGTCACCAGGCCCCCGGGACCGCTCTGCCTGCGGGTCAGCAGGC
>DATIWW010000201.1:0-2144 GCA_035519175.1 Terriglobales bacterium | reverse complement strand
CTGCAGGGTAATATCGTTGTGCCAACATGGTATTACCCGGATTCGTCTGTGTCAAGAAGGCGACTTTCCCCCTAATCCGGCGGCAAGGTTCTTGCTATCACCGCCGGGTTGGCCTCGGATGGTCCGGACCGACGCCTAGTGACCCCGCAGCCAACGGCAGGAGGCGCGGGAGGAGGTCATTCGAGCACGCAAGTGCCCCGCGCTCTGGTCCTGAACACGACGCGGCCTGACCCGGGGCAGTCTGGGGCCTGGACCGCTGGTGGCGGTGCTGGAGGAGAGGGAACCTGGCTAGCGATGCGATTAGGCAGCGGGGAGCGCCTGGGCGACGAGGGCGAGCCGGACGCGGGCGGCGATCAGGCCGGCGAGCCGCTCAGCCTCGGCGCTGATGCGGACGCGCAGACGGCCCGCGTGGGAGACGAGCCGACCGGCCAGGGTGAAGAGCGTGAAGCGCAGGCGCTTGGGGCGGGCCGTGCTCAAGGCCGACGGGAGGGCCAGGGACTTTAGGGCGCTGAGGACATTGTAGGTCAAGAGGCTCAGCCGATACCAGGCGGCGTTGGCGCCGAAGCGGCCGCAGGGCGGCACGGCCGCGCCCAGCTCGTTCTTGGTGATGTCGTGCACGAGCTCGATCGTCCCCGCCTTCTGCCAGTGCCAGCGCAGGAGCGCCGCGGGCGCCAGTTCCCAGCGGTTACTCACGAGGGCCAGGTACTTGGTGTCCGCACCACTCGCGAAGAGCTGCCCCTGCTTCTTCCGAATCCGCAGGGCGAGGTAGCGGAGCGGCTGGGCCTGCTTCGGCCAGTCCCCCGGGAAGAATTCCACCTCGGTGCAGTGGACCGTCTCATCGGGCCGGTCCTCGAAGAGCTGCCAGCTCGCGTCCGCGACGGCGGCGCAGACTTGGTGCAGGTCCGTGGTCATATCGGCGCCGATGGTGAAGCCAATGGGACCCGCGGGGCCGCCCGGCCGCCGGGGATCGGCCAGCCATTTGAGGGTGGGCGCGTTGTAACAGGCGGTGTCCGCCCGGAAGGCGAAGGTGGTCACCGTGGACGGCAGACTGGCGAAGGCCCGCTGGATGAGCGGCAGGGTCGCCATCCCCGCGCCCACGTTCCCGTCCCGGTACTCGTCGGCCACCACGAGGTCCTGCTCGACCCAGTAGACCGCCGTGGGTTGATAGCCCCGCCCGCCTTGGTAGTGCCAGAGCGCCTCGCGCTTGTGGCTCTCCTGGAGGGTGGCGTCGTGGTCGAGGGTTGCACTGGTGCTCTTCCCCTGGGCGGCCACCTGATGCACCAGGGCCGTGTTGACGCGGGCCAGCCCCTGGAGGGCGGCGTTCTCGGCCGGGATGTACGCCACCTGTCCGGCGGGCCGGGCCGCCTGGGCCTGGGCGATCAGGGCGTCGTCGTGGCAGGCGTACAGGAAGTGGCGCAGCGTATCGGCCGAGGGCAGCTGGCGATTCAAGAGGGTGCCCAGCCCGCCATCGGCCTGGAGGACCGCGATGTCGTCGAGGCAGTCGCCCCCGGCGGCGAGCAGGAGGACCAGGGCCTCGACCTTCTCCGCCTCGGTGTACCCACTCTGCCGCTCGCGGACGTGGAGGTGCTGGGCGATCGCCTGGTCCAGCCGGAGAGCGCGCATCGTCTCCAGGACGAGGGGCAAGCCGGCCCGGCTCGTCAGCCCGTCCTCGCCCGACACCGTCTCTACCGTGTACGGCAGGAGGCCTTGGCTCATCGCGGGGCCGGCCGCGCGCGCGGGCGCCGCTCCCGGGCGGGCGCGCTATGCAGGAGCGCAAGATTCACCGCCGTGAGGTCATTGACGATGCCCCAGAGCTCCTCGTAGGTCGCAATGAGTGCTCGCACCTGGGCCAACTCCTCCAGGCGGACGTAGCGGGTGTGCGTCGCGCCCCGGAGAGTGACGGTCAGCTGCCGACTCGGGTGCTTCGAGCCGCCCTGCGCGCAGGCACAACTGGCCCGGCCGCACTTGCGCAGCCGCTCGTAGACGGAGCCGCGCATCAGATTGGGGAGGACGTGCAGGCGAGCCAAGAGGGCGTCGCGTTGTTGCTCCAGCCGCCGACGTTGCACATCAGTCATGGGCAATATCTATCACGTGCCCATGGCACCTGTCAAGCGTCACCTATTGGGTGAGCGCATTTTCTGTAT
>DATIWW010000200.1:0-2551 GCA_035519175.1 Terriglobales bacterium | reverse complement strand
CACGGCACTGCGCCTCAACAACTCCCTGGCCTCGACCCTTTCTCGCCTGCTGGTGATGCGCGGTATCACTGAGCCTGACGCCGCTGAGCTGTTCCTGGGCCCCTCGCTGGCGCATCTGCACTCGCCTTACTCAATGCTCGGCATGAAAGCTGCCGTGGACCGCCTGGACGCTGCCATCGAGCGCAAAGAGGGCATCCTCATCTACGGGGACTACGACGTGGACGGCACCACCGCCATCGTCATCCTGAAGACAGCCATCGAGCTTTGCGGAGGCACTGCCGACTTCCACGTGCCGCACCGCATTCGCGAAGGCTACGGTATGAAGGACGATGTTATCGAGCGCGCTGCCGCCGCGGGGATTCGCCTCATTATCAGTGTGGATACCGGCATCCGGGCCTTTGCCGCCGCCGAAACCGCTAACCGCCTGGGCGTGGACCTGATTGTCACTGACCACCATCTTCCCGGACAGGAAGGCGTCCCCGCCGCGCTCGCGGTGCTCAATCCCAACCAACTCGGCTGCGACTATCCCTGCAAGGCTTTGTGCGGCGCCGGGGTCGCGTTCAAGCTGGCACAGGCACTGATGGAGCGCCTCCTCGCCCCCAACGAGCAAGCGCGCTTGCTGATGTCGTTCATGAAGGTAGCCGCCATCGCCACCATCGCCGACGCCGTTCCCCTCACCGGCGAGAACCGCGTATTCGCAAAACTGGGGCTCGAGGGCCTGCGCGCGCCCGTCAATCCCGGGCTGCGCGCCTTGTTCGAAGTTGCCCAGATTCCCTCCGGACGCCCGCTTACCTCCGGTGAAGTCGCCTTCCGCATCGCGCCCCGCATTAACGCCGCCGGCCGCATGGACGTGGCCCGCGACGTCATCGAGCTGTTCAGCGTGAAAGACGCGACCCGCGCCCGCGAGCTCGCCAACCGCTTCGACCAGCTCAACGCCGAACGCCAGGACGAAGAACGCCGCATCCTCGACGCCATCCAGCAACGCTTCGAGCAGGAACCCGCGTTGCTCAACGCCTACTGCCTGGTCATCGACGGCGACGGCTGGCACCGCGGCGTCATCGGCATCACTGCCACGCGCGTGGTCGAGCGCTACAACCGGCCCGCGCTGGTCATCTCCCGCGACGGCGACGAGGCCCATGGCTCCGGCCGCTCCATTCCCGCGTTCCACCTGCTTAACGCGCTAGAGTCCTGCGCCCCTCTGTTCACCCGCTACGGCGGACACGCCCACGCGGTCGGCTTCGCCCTGCCCGCCTCCCGCTTGCCCGAGTTGTGCACGAGCCTTGACACTTACGCCCGCACCCGCCTGACCCTTGCCGACTTCGAGCCCAGCCTCCGCCTCGACGCCGAACTCCCCCTGGACCAGGTCACGCCGGAGCTATTTCAGGCGCTGCGCCGTTTGGAGCCATTCGGTATGGGCAATCCCGAGCCCGCCTTTGTCGCTCGCAGCGCCCGCCTCATAGCGCCGCCCCGGGTGATGAAGGACAAACACGTCAAGCTGAAGCTGGGCAGCGCGACCGAGAACCGGGAACCGGGAACTCAGAACTCTTCCGGGCGAAAAAAGATTACCTTCGACGCACTCGGCTGGCACATGGCCGGGCGTTTCACCCAAGCCCAACTCCTCCCCGGAGACACCCTCGACATCGCCTACAGCCTCGACCACAACGACCATCCGGACTATGGAGGGCTGGAACTGTCGCTAAGGGACTTCAAGGCACAACCGAAAGCCGGTGAACACGCCGGCGACGCGCATGGGAACAAGGCCGCGGTGGGGCAGTAATGGGAGGGGCACTACTTAGACAAGATGGAGAATGCGCTCCGCATCCTCATCGCGCGGCTCCCCCTCTCGGCCTGTCCGCTCCTCCTACTGTTGATGCCCCCTTAGGTAGTCAATCACCTGGCGGTATTCTTCCGGGGTGGCGTTCGTCTGCCGCCGTCTTACGGCATCGTGCTGCCCGCGTTCTGCCGTCTGGAGGGCGGTCTCATTGCGTTCGTTGCGCAGATCGAGTCTGGCTCCGCGGTCTACCAGGAGCTTCACAATCTGGAAGTTGCCGATGTAGGCGGCGTCGTGCAGCGGCGTCCACCCGTTGACCGCCTGCACATCAAGGTCAGCACCCTTCTCGACCACGTATTGCACCACGTCGTAGTGTCCCTTAAACGCAGCGGCCAGCAGAGCGCTCTTCTTGCGGTTATTATCGCGCTGGTCCACTCGCGCGCCGTGTTCCACCAGAAATTTAACGATATCCAGATGGCCATTGCGGGCCGCGATGACGATCGGGGAAAAATCTCCCTTGCCGCGAAAGTTGACGTCGGCCCCATGCTCGACGGAGGAAATGACCTCGTCCGTCTTGCCGTCGTAGGAGGCATACCAAAGCTGGTGATCGGCCTCGCTGCCTCCGTGAAACTTGCCCTGCCGTTCCAACTTCTCGGTTTGGGACACCGCCAACGGCGCCAGCAGGCAGGCGAACAACAAGAATCCAAACAAGGCTTTCATCTTCCAGACTCCTGCAACAAAATTTCGTAGTGGCGCGCTCGACATCTCTTATTTAGAACC
>DATIWW010000199.1:0-2559 GCA_035519175.1 Terriglobales bacterium | reverse complement strand
CGCGGACAATAGCAAAATCCCGTTCAAAAGCAAAGTAAAAATTCAGTCTCCTGCGGGACATTCCGAGGGCGCCCAGCCTAGAGCTTCGAGCCGCTCTTCCGGCGGCACTCTTCGCAGCGCCCGTAGATCTGGAAGGTGTGGCGGGTGGTGGAGTAGCGGTACTTGCGCCCGATCTCCTGTTCCAGCTTCTCCACCTCGGGGGAGAAGAATTCCACCGAGCCGCCGCACTCGGTGCACACCATGTGGTGATGGCTGCGGCGGTTGTATTGGTGCTCGAAGCGCGCGATGCCGTCGTGAAAAGCCACCTCGCTCGCCAAACCGCACTCCGCCAGCAGCTTCAGGGTGCGGTAGACGGTGGTGAAGCCGATGCGCGGGTCCTTCTTCTTCACCAGGCGGTGGAGTTCATCGGTGGAGAGATGCTCGCGTGTCTCCAGGAAGCTGCGCAGGATGGTGTCGCGCTGCCCGGTGTGCTTCAGGCCGACATTCTTCAGGTGGCGATGAAAGATCTCTTCCGCCTCGCGCACCGCCTCGCGCGAGATGACGGCGTGGTCGTCGATGCGTCGCTGCAGCATACAAGGCGCGCGGGCGGCCCCTACGGCCGCCCTCAGCATACCATCGGGGGCTCGCCCCTGCACGGCTCCGCCTCGCCCGCCTTTCCTGTGTAGAATCTGGGGGAGTCGGATGGCCGCCACAACCCTTCCCGCCGCCGTCGCCGCGCCTCGCCGCTCGCGTGCCCGCTTCTTTCTGCGCCTGCTGCTGCTGCTGGCGGTGCTGTTGCTGGCGGCGCTGGCGGGTGCGGCGCTGTGGCTGTACCTTGCCGGGCGCGCTTCGCTGCCCCAGGTGGACGGCACTCTGCATGTGCCCGGCCTCACCGCCCCGGTCACCGTCGTCCGCGACGCCCAAGGCGTGCCCCACATCTCCGCCGAGAACTTCGGCGATCTCTTCTTCGCCCAGGGCTACGTCACTGCTCAGGACCGGTTGTGGCAGATGGACATGAGCCGGCGGTACGCCAGCGGGGAGCTGGCCGAGCTCCTGGGAACGCCATTTCTCCGGCTCGACCGGCGGCAGCGGGTGTTGGGTCTGCGCGCCACCGCCGAGAAGATGGTCACGGCCACCCCGCCGGAAGAGCGCGCCCAGGTGCAGGCCTACGTCAACGGCGTCAACGCTTTTATGGAATCGCACGCTCGCCGCCTGCCCCTGGAGTTCCGCGTGCTCCGCTACCGCCCTCGCCCCTGGACCCTGGCCGATTGCTACGTCATCGGCCTCAACATGAGCGAGCTGCTCTCTCACCCCGTCGACACGCAGGTGGTGCAGGAGAAGCTGCTGGCGCGGCTGGGGGCGGAGCGCACCGCCGACCTCTATCCCGCACGCTCCTGGCGCGACCACCCTCCGGGCGTCGATCCCAAGCAACCGCCTCCGCCCGCCCGGCGCAACGACGAAGACGACGATGAGGACGACGACCCGGCGCGCGCCTCTTCCGTCTCCCGCGCCTTGCCACCGGCCTCCGAAGAGCACCTGCGCGCCTTGCTGGCGGGACCGCTGCTGCCCGGCTCCAACGACTGGGTGGTCAGCGGGGAGCACACCGTCGCCGGCAAGCCGCTGCTCTCCAACGACATGCACTTGCCGCACTCCATCCC
This sequence comes from Terriglobales bacterium, assembly GCA_035519175.1. GTDB lineage: Bacteria > Acidobacteriota > Terriglobia > Terriglobales > Acidobacteriaceae > DASPRL01. Next base: position 922 of record DATIWW010000199.1, on the reverse strand, counting down.
CAACGTCTGGTACGAGGCCCATCTGCAGGCGGGCGATCTGGACGTCGCCGGGGTCACCCTCCCGGGCAGCCCGTACGTCGTGGTGGGCCACAACCGGCACATCGCCTGGGGCTTCACCGCGCTGGTGGCCGACGTGCACGACCTGTTCGTCGAGAGCTTCAACCCCGCCGGCCAGTACCAGAGCCCGCAGGGCTGGCAGATGCCCGAGCACCGCCGCGAGGTCATCCACGTCAAGGGCGAGCCCGATGTGGTGCTGGACGTGGTGGTCACGCGCCACGGGCCCATCGTCACTCCTTTGGTCCCCGGCGAGCGCCGCCAACTGGCCCTGCAGTGGACCGCCTACGACACCGCCGGCTTCCGCTATCCCTTCTTCGAGCTCGACCGCGCCCGCGACTGGGAAGGGTTCCAGCGGGCGCTGGCGCGGCTGGTCTCCCCCACCCTCAACGTCGTCTATGCCGACGACGCCGGACACATCGGCTACCAGGCGGCAGGCCGCATCCCCGTGCGCAAGGCGGGCGACGGCAGCCTGCCCGTGCCCGGCGGCGACGGCGCCCACGACTGGAGCGGCACCATCCCTTTCGACGCGATGCCGCGCGTCTTCGACCCGCCCTCCGGGGTGCTGGCCACCGCCAACAATCGCATCACGCCGGACGGCTATCCCTACTTCGTCACCTCGCAGTGGTTCCCGCCCGACCGCGCCGAGCGTATCTACCAGGTGCTGGAATCGGGACGCAGGTTCTCTCCTGCCGACATGCTGGAGCTGCAGACCGACCTCCACTCCGACTTCGACCGCTACTGCGCCGAGCGCTTCGTCTCCGGCGTGGAGCATGCCGCCCAGGCCTCGCCCCGGGCTCACCGCGCCGCCGAGCTGATGCGCGGCTGGGACGGCCGCCTCACGCTCGATTCGGCCGCCGCCACACTG
>DATIWW010000198.1:0-9175 GCA_035519175.1 Terriglobales bacterium | reverse complement strand
CGGCGCGGAGGCTTCCACGGTTACCGTTTCGCTGGCGGCGCCGACGCGCAGGGCCAGGGAGAGCTCGGTCACCTGCCCGGCGCGCACGGGGACATCGGTGATGATGGCGCTCACGAAATTAGCGGCGGTGACCTGCACCTTGTAATCGCCCACCGGAAGGTTGCGGAGCTCGTACTGACCGGCTTGGTCGGTGATGGCTTCCGCGGTGACCTGGGTAGTCGAGTTGGTGGCCGCCACCTTTGCGCCTACGATCACAGCGCCGGAGGGGTCGGTGACGGTGCCTTCGATGCCGCCGGTTCCGCCCGCCAGGGGCGATACCCCGGGCGTAGGCTGCGCGCCGGCCTGGCGCGCAGTTTGCTCCGCCAGAACGCGGGAGAAGGTAGCGACCTCGAAGTCATCGGCAGTACCGACTTTGCCGTCCTCGCCCGGACTGCGCAGGTGGATGTAGCTGACCTGCTGGGTGATGGGAGTAATGCGGACCCCGGCTCCGGTGGAATTCAGGTAATTGGTATAGCTCATGACCACCCGGTCGACGTAGTGAGCCTCATTGTTGAAGGTCATGTAGAGCGGGCGGCCCCAGCCATCGCGCAACTTGTCGAGCGAGATCCCGGCCTCTTGCAGGACCGCGAGGAAAGCAGCCTGGTCGCCGGGGAAGTTGCCGGTGGCCGAGAAATAATGAGCCAAGGCCGCATCCATGGCCACCTGCATCTCAGCGAAGTAGTCGCTGTAGGCGGTCCACACGGTGAAGTCGTCGCCGTAGCGGTGGGGCTCGAAGACCCGGTCGGGGCCGCCGCTGGTGACCTGCGTGTAGAAGCGGGTGTAGGCGATGCCGAAGTCGAGGGCATAGGGCTGGCCCCAGGGATCGCGCAAAGCGTCGAAGCTAATCCCCTGGCGAAGCAACTCGCTCTTCAGCGTGGCGGCATCGCGCATGTAGCCGCCGGTGCGCTCGTGGTATTCCCGGAGCGCGCGGTTGATGGCCAAACCGGTGGGCTGGAAGTAGGGCCGCTGGACGGTCAGCACGACGAAATCGTCGTCGGTGCCGGGCCTCTTGTCGGGTCCCGAACTGCTCACCTCCATGATCTCCTGGTCGCGGGAGAAGCGCGAGCCGGCATGATAGGGCATGCCCCAGGGATCGCGGAGGGCGTCGAAGCGGATACCCTCGCGCGCCAGCAGAGCACGCAGTCCCGCCTCGTGGTGGGGATACTCGAAGCTGGCCTTGTAGACCCGGTCCAGAGCCTCGCGGACGGGGCGAAGCTGGCGCTCCAGGCTGGATTGGAACGAGCTGTAGGTATCGGCGGGAAAGTCGGCGCCGCCGAAGACCGAGGTGTTCCGGAAACCGAATTGGTTGAGGATGATCTCCGCGGCCACGTCCAGGTCTTCGGAAAAGGGCCGGGAGACATCGAGGCGGGCGAGGTCGGCGCGGGTGAGACCCCCCAGGCTGTCATCGTAACCCCAGTACTCCCAGAAGGTGTAATCGAAGCCGTAGCCGCCGCGCTGTCCGAACTCCTGGTCGGTACGGAAACGCTCTTCCACGGCCTTGTCGAAGACCACTGCGCCCAGGGCCGCCTGCACGGGAGTGCCCCCGGGTGCATCCACCTGCAGGCTCGCCTGGGCTTCCTCGCCCGGCTTGTAAGTGGCCTGGTTCAGCTTGACCGCGACCTTCAGTGTGGTGTCGTGTGGATAGAGGATGATGCGTGAGCCGAAAGGCACCCAGGTGGAGTAGGAGGAGGTCTCAACCTGCGCCAGGGAGTAGGCAACCAGTTGCAGTTCGCCCTTGAAGTCGTCGCGGAAGGGGAGCATGACGAAGGCCTTGTTGCCGTGCAGCTTCACGAGCTGGGAGTGCAGGAGTTTCTCTCCACTCCACACCTCAAAGACCAGTGAAAGGTTCCGTTCCGACGCGGCGATGTTCACCGCGACCGGCTCACCCGGGCGGTAGAGGGACTTGTCGGTGTCCACCCGGATCTCGGTCTTCTCGTCGGAGTAGCGACTGATCCTCTCCGAGTGCTGCCCCGTGCCGCCCTTGGCATCGCGGGCACCCAGCAGGAGGTCCACGCTGTCGCCCGGACTGCGCTCCGGGTCGGGAGGAAGCTGCAGGCCGAAGACCTTGGCCACGCCGTAGCGGTTGGTCCTGACGGTGTGCAGCACCGGTCCGGCATCGTCCTGGTTTGTGCCCTCGCGGATGCTGACTTCGCACTCGCAGGGAGAGCCGTCGGCATGGAAGGCGGAGATGTAGAAGTCCAGCGGGAACTGACCGGAGCGGTTTTGTGCCGGGGGCTCGATCAGGTAGACATGGATGGGATCGCGGGTGACTCGCAAGCGGAAGCGGCGCTGCTCGGTGCGCCCGGTGGAGGGATCGGTGAAGTAGGCGGAGTAGCTGAGGTCGCGGAAGCGGCGGTAGTCCGAGTCCTTGATCTCGGCATGATGCGGCGCGAGATCGACGTGGGCGGTGAAGACACCCTGGGCGCCGGTGTCGCCTTCGTATGTTTCCTCCTCGCTGATGTCCCAGCGCTGTTCCTTGAAGTCCCAGCGCCGCTCGGACTCGCGCACCACGCGCACGTGGCCGCGGGTCACGGGCTTGCCGAAGAGGTACTCGGCGCTGACCTCGACGGAAGCGTTCTGCCCGGGCAGGTAGTAGGCGCGGTCGGGCTTGACGTTGACGGTGAAGTTGGGTAGTTCGTAGCGGCTGATGCGGACCCGGGCGAATCCCGCGGCTCCCGGCTTCAAACCGTCACTGGCCAGCTCAATCAAGAGCTGGTAATCACCCAGCTTGAGGTTTTCCGGGATCTGCCAATAGGCCTGGGCAATGCCGAAGCGCGAGGTGGAAAGAGCGGTCTGATAGACCAGGGTGGAATCGGGGTCCTGGATCTTCAGCCTCAGAGCTTCGTTGGCGACCGCATGCCGCGTGGCGTCGAGCAGAAGAAGGCGCACATGCATCACCTGGCCGGGTTGGTAGAGAGGTTTGTCGGTGGTAACAAAGAACTGGAAGTCAGGATAGAGGGTAACGTCGTGCTCCTCCTGGCGCTGGAAGTCGCCGCGCCGACCGGAGATGGTGAGGCTGAGTTCCTCGCCGGTGACATCTGGCGGCACGCGAAGCGGCAGGGAGGCATAGCCATCGGCACCGGTGACGCCCTGGGCGCGCAGCGGTTCGCGGCCGTTGTCGAACTCCAGCTTCGCCGCGATGGACACTCCACGCACCGGCCGCTGGGTCACGGGATGCTGGGCGCGCACCCGTACCGGGAAATCTGTCCCGGGCGTAACGAATTCCGGGGTCGCCACCCGCAGGTCAAAGATCTCGGGGGTGATCTCAGCCAGGGCCACGATGCCTTCGACCGGGACGAGGCCGGGGGCCACCACGCGGTAGCGTAGCCGGTACCAGAGAACTTCGGCCTGTTCCTTCTCGGTGGGCACCGCTAGCGAGATGGGGAGGCTGATGGAGGAGGCGCCGGGACGAAGCGTGGCCTGGGTATCCGCGGTAGCGCGCACCTTCTCCTGGGGGTCGAGGGCCTCGACCCGCACCTGCGCCGCGACCGGGCGGTCCCACGGGTTCACCACGGCCAGCGAGAGGACGGAGTGATCGCTCGCCAACTCGACGCGGGTAGCGGCTTCGTCCACGCGCAAGGTGGGGGCGCTCTGCGCCGCCAGGAGGAGTGGGAGGAGGAGAACGTAGACGAGAACGGCTGTCCGCTGCATGGCGTTCCCTTTCAGGCGGAGCCGGGCAGGCTGAGCATACCTCCGGCGAAAGAGGAAGACCAAGGAAAAATGGCCGCAGCGCACAGGCCTTCGTGACCGCCATCACAGCCGGGGCGGGCATGGCCCGGTAGTCTGGGTGACTAAGGCCGGGCCAACCGGCCCCGCCGTTACCACGGAGACCCATGGGCATCAACCTGGGACTGGACATCGGGGCCGTCAGCCTCAAGCTGGCCGCCATCGGCGAGCCCAGCGACCGGCCCCTGCTCGAGGGCTTGCTGCAGCGCTCCGAGGGCTTCTTCGCGTCGCAGTTCCCTGCCGGCAGCGCGCTCGCCGGGCGCCCCCTGGTCTTCTCCCGCTACCGGCGGCTGCAGGGCAGTCCCATCCAGTCCACCTTCGACTTGCTGCGCGAGTTCTACGAGCACGTGCCCGAGCCCAACGTGGAGGGCATCCGGGTGACCGGCTCGGGCAGCCAGCTCATCGCCAAGATCCTGGGCATCTACTTCGAGAACGAGTTCCGCGCCATCGCCAAGTCCACGCGCCTCTTCTATCCCGAGGTGCGGACGGTCTTCGAGATGGGCGGCGAGGCCTCCAAGTACCTGCGCTTGGAGCCCGGCGCCCGCTCCAAGTACCTGGGAATCGTGGATTATTCCACCAGCGGCGACTGCGCCGCGGGCACCGGCTCCTTCATCGACCAGCAGGCTTCGCGCCTGCTCTACAACGTGGAAGAGGTGGGCCCGGCGGCGTGCGCGGCCTCGTGCGCGGCGCGGGTGGCGGGGCGCTGCTCCGTCTTCGCCAAGAGCGACATGATCCACGCCCAGCAGAAGGGCTACTCCACCGACCAGATCCTGCGCGGGCTGTGCGACGCGGTGGCGCGCAATTTCAAGTCGGCCATCGTGAAGGGGCGGGAAGTGACGCCGCCGGTGGCCTTCATCGGAGCGGTGGCGCTCAACCAGGGCGTGCGCCAGGCCCTGCGCGACGCCTTCAAGCTCCAGGACGAGCAGTTCGTGGTCCCGGAGCTGCACGCCTGGCTGGGGGCGGTGGGCGCGGCCATGTTCGAGACCGAAGAGAGCCGCAAGCGCTCCTTCAAGCGCATCCACCAGCTCCACCAGCACGCCGACAAGCAGAGCTTCGCGGGCAGCGACCCGCTCTCCATGGAGAACGTGGAACTGCTGCGCCACCGGGTGCAGGACCCGCCCCTGCCCCCGCCCGGCCAGAAGGTGGAAGCCTACCTGGGCATCGATGTGGGCTCGGTCTCCACCAACCTGGTGGTGCTCGACGCCGGCGGCAACCTGCTCAAGGAGATCTACCTGCGCACCCAGGGCCGCCCCATCGAGGTGGTGAACGCCGGGCTGAAGGAGATCGAGGCGGAACTCGCCGGACGGCTGGACATCCATGCCGTGGGCACCACCGGCTCGGGACGCGAATTGATCGGGGAGCTGGTGGGCGCCGACACGGTCAACGACGAGATCACGGCGCACAAGACCGGGGCCATGCACGTCTGCCGCCGCCTGGGCATGGACCTGGTGGACACCATCTTCGAGATCGGCGGCCAGGACTCCAAGTTCATCCGCATCGAGGACGGGGTGGTGGTGGACTTCACCATGAACGAGGCCTGCGCCGCCGGCACCGGCTCCTTCCTGGAAGAGCAGGCGGAGAAGCTGGGCATCTCCATCAAGGAAGAGTTCGCGCGGCTGGCCCTGGCCTCCCCGAGCCCGGCGCGGCTGGGCGAGCGCTGCACCGTCTTCATGGAGCGCGACGTCACCGGGCTGCTGCACAAGGGAGCGGAGGTGGGCGACCTGTGCGCCGGGCTGGCCTACTCGGTGGCGCTCAATTACCTGAACCGGGTGGTGCGCGGGCGGAGGATCGGCCAGGTCATCTACTTCCAGGGAGGCACCGCCTACAACGACGCGGTGGCGGCGGCCTTCTCGCAGATCCTGGGGAAGAAGATCATCGTGCCGCCGCACAACGGGGTGATCGGGGCCATCGGCATGGCGTTGATCGCGCGCGAGCGCCGCCGCCAGACCGGCGAGAAGAGCCGCTTCCGCGGCTACGACCTGATGAAGGTGGACTTCACCAGCCGCGACTTCGTCTGCCACGCCTGCTCCAACTACTGCGACATGAAGGAATTCGTCATCGAGGGTCAGAAGAGCTACTGGGGCGACAAGTGCTCGGACAAGTTCCGCAAGCGGGCGCGCACCGACCGCCAGCCTGTCCTCGAGGACCTATTCGACTACCGCGACAAGCTGCTGGAAGAGAACCTGCGCGCGCCGGTGGGCGGGCCCACGGTGGGCGTCCCCCGGGCCATGTTCTACTTCGACCAGTTCCCCTTCTGGTGCGCCTGGCTGCAGGAGCTGGGCTTCGACGTCGTGGTCTCGCAGCCCACCGACGGCAGGGTCTCGGCCCTGGGCGACGAATTGGCCATCGCCCAGCCCTGCTTCCCGGTGAAGGTGGCGCACGGGCACGTGCAGACGCTGCTGGAGCGCAAGCTGGACTTCCTGCTCCTGCCCAACGTGGTCAACGCCGAGAGCCCGGCCCTGGGCGAGTCGCACCTGTGTCCCTGGAACCAGACGCTGCCCTTCGTGGTGCGCTCGGTGCCGCAACTGGAAGAGGCGGCGCGGGGACGCTTCCTGAGCCCCACCGTCCACTTCCAACTGGGGCGCAAGCACGTGCAGAAGGAGCTGGGGGAGTTCGCGCGGCGCGCTCTAGGCATCGCGCGCCCGCAGAATGATCGTGCCGTGCAGGCCGCCTATGCCGCCCAGCAGGCCTTCGTGGACGCGCAACTGCAGGCGGGCGCGCAGGCGCTGGCCCGGCTGGAAGAGAGCGGCGAGCCCGCCATCATCCTCATCGGGCGCGCCTACAACATGTACGACCGCAGCATCAACTGCGACATCCCGCGCAAACTGCGCGCCCTTTACGGCGTGAACGTGGTGCCGCTGGATTTCCTGCCGGTGGACGAGGAAAACATCTCCTCGGTGAACGCCAACATGTACTGGAACTCGGGGCGGCGCATCCTGGCGGCGGGACAGATTGCGCGCCGCCATCCTCACCTGCACCTCGTCTACATCTCGAACTTCAAGTGCGGGCCCGACTCCTACATCAAGTCGTTCCTGCACGACGCCGCCGGCAAGCCCTCGCTGGTGCTGCAGTTCGACGGGCACAGCAACGACGCCGGCTTCATCACCCGCTGCGAAGCCTATCTCGATTCGAAAGGATTCCTGCGATGCTCGGCCGACATCGCCATGTGAGACGCGCGCTCGCCCCCGGCCATCCCCTGGCGGGCAAGGTCCTCTACATCCCCGCCATGGCGGAGGGCAGCGTGGAGGCCTTCGCCGCCGCCTTTCGCTGGCTGGGCATCGAGGCGCATCCCACCCCGCCCTCGGACGAGCGCACCCGCGAACTGGGCGGCAAGTTCACCAGCGGCGACGAGTGCTATCCCGCCAAGGTGACGGTGGGGGACTTCATCAGGATCCTGGAGCAACCGGGCTTCGATCCCAAGCGCGCCGTCTTCTTCATGGCGACGGCCAGCGGGCCCTGCCGCTTCGGCCAATACGCGCCCTTCCTGGAGAAAATCCTGCGCGAGGCCGGCTACGGCGAGGTGAAGGTGCTGGCGCCCACCAGCGAGAACGGCTACGGCGACCTGGGCAGCGTAGCCACCGCTTTCACCCGCATCGCCTGGCGGGCGCTGGTGACCGCCGACATCCTGCGCAAGGCCCTGCTCAAGACCCGCCCCTACGAGACCCAGCCCGGGGCCGCCGACCGCGCCTTCCGCGAGAGCCTGGAGGACCTCTGCCGGACCATCGAACACAGTTGCGCCGACAACGCCTGCCAACTGCAGGCGCTGGTGGGCTCGATGACGCGGGCGCGCGACCGCTTCCGCCGCGTCCCCGCGCAGTACGACCGCGACGTGCCGCTCATCGGCGTGGTGGGCGAGATCTTCTGCCGGCTGAACAATTTTTCCAACGACGACCTGGTCAGGAAGCTGGAAGGCTACGGCGCCGAGGCCTGGCTGAGCGACATTGCGGAGTGGATCGGCTACGCCAACGAAGACCAGATGCGCAAGCTGCGGCTGCGCGGGCGCCGGCTCTCGCTGGAGATGGCGGGAGCGCACCTGCGCAAGCACATCCAGCGCGCCGATGAGCACGCCCTGCTCGGGCCCTTCCGCGAGGACTTCGCCGGCTACGAGGAGCCCCACGACATCCGCGAGATCCTGGAGTTGGCCTGGCCCTACCTGCCGGCCTCGGGGGTGCTGGGCGAGATGGTGCTGAGCGTGGGCAAAGCGGCCTACCTGGCCAAGCACGGCGCCGACGGCATCATCGACATCAGCCCCTTCACCTGCATGAACGGGATCGTGAGCGAGAGCATCTACCCGCGGCTCAGCCGGGACTACGGCGGCATCCCCATCCGCAACTTTTATTTCGACGGGACGCAGTCGGACCTGGACCGCGACCTGGGCATCTATATGGAGCTGGCCCAGTCCTACCGCGAGAAGAAGAAATGGGGGCGGCGCTACCCGGCCTGCTTCGCGCCCGCCGGCTGAGCCGCAGGGATGTCGGCGGTCTCGCGCTTTCTGATACCCTTGCGCCCATGAGTCCGGAACGGCAGGAGCCCCAGTACACCTTCAGCGAAGAGGAAGTGGCGGCCAAGAGCGCGCTGGCGCGGCAGTTCTTGGAGACGCGCAGCCGGCTGAACGCGCACGTCACCGCCGCCGACAATTTCCTGGTCAAGCGCTACTACAACCTCGACCACAACACCTACCTGGAGGGCGGCGCGCTGCCCGCCAAGATCAAGGAGCTGATGGGGCTGGTGGTCTCGGCGGGGCTGCGCTGCGACGACTGCATCTCCTACCACGTCATCCAGGCCTACCGGCTGGGGGCCAGCCGCGGCGAGCAGGAAGAGTCGCTGAACGTGGCCCTGGTGGTGGGCGGCAGCATCGTCATCCCGCACCTCAGGCGCGCCTACGCGCTGCTGGCGGAGCTGTACCCGGGCTAGCGCGCGGGGAGTCCCCATTCCCCCTGCAGGCGCTGGTACTCCGCCTCCGGCAACTGCACCAGCAGGGGCTTCTTGCCGGGATCGAGCCAGGAGAGCATCTCCTCCATCTGCTCGGGAGACATGGCGGTGCAGCCCACGGTGGGCCGCCCTTCGCCCCGCCAGATGTGCAGGAAGATGCAGGAGCCGGCGCCCGGACGCGCGGGGCCGGTGTTGTGCTCCACGAAGATGCCCCATTGATAGAGCGTGTCCGGACGCAGCATCTGCTCGGAACTGTTCCAGTCGGGCTTGGCTCGCGAGCGGTCCACCAGCGTGTTGTAGTGCGACGAGGCGGTGTCGTCGGGGCACTCGACGCTCGACGTAAGCGGCAGGTAAGGCATCTTCGAGCCTGGGTACTTCCCGGGGGAGTAGCCAAACGCGGTGCCCAGCCGGAAGACGCCCGCGGGGGCCTTGCCGTCGCCTTCTTTCTTGATGGGATCGCCGCTCTGGGCCGGCGCAG
>DATIWW010000197.1:0-17829 GCA_035519175.1 Terriglobales bacterium | reverse complement strand
AGGCCATGCCCAGCATCGTCAGGGCCGTGCGCCGCCGGTTGTGCTGCATCGCGTTATAAGCTTCTGAGATCAGATCGCGGACCATAAGACTCCCCCTACTCCTGCCGGAGCGCTTCCACCGGCTCCATGTTGGCGGCCTTGCGTGCGGGATAGAGTCCGGCGGCGATGCCGGCCAGCGAGAGGCAGGCCATCGCCAGCATGGCAGTGAACGGCACCAGGGTGGGAGGATCGAAGCCCGGAGGCGAGGGCAACTGGTGCAACGCCGCCATCAGCCCGGCTGCGGCCGCGAAGCCGATGCCCCCGCTGACCACTGTCAGCATCACCCCCTCCAGGAAGAACTGGGTGAGGATGTTGCGGTTGGTGGCGCCCAGCGCCTTGCGCAGCCCGATCTCCTTCGTGCGCTCGCTCACCGAGACCAGCATGATGTTGATGATGCCGATGCCGCCCAAGGCCAGGGTCACGATGCCCACGAAGCCCAGGAAGTAGTTCATGGCGTCGAAGATCTTGCCCACCATCTCCGCGTTCTTGATGGTGTCCCACTCCTCGAAGGCGTCCTCGTTCTTGGGGTCGAAGTTATGGTTGCGGGCCACCACCTTGTGCACCTCTTCGTTGGCCAGCGCATGCTCTTCCCGGCTGGTGGGCTGAAAGTTGATGAAGGTGACGGCGTCGGGAGTGTCGATGCCCTTCATGGGGAAATAGACCGCCATGGTAGAGTAGGGGATGAAGGCGCGGACGTTGGTGGAGTTGTTCTCGTCCTTGGTGAAGTTGGAGAGCACGCCCACGATCTGGAAGCGGATGCCGTTGAGCAGGATATGCCTGCCGATGGGGGCGTCATCGTCGGGGAAGAGGTTGCGCTTCATCTCGTAGCCGAGCACAACCACGTTGCGGCGCTGCTCGTTGTCGAGGTCGTTGAGCCAGCGCCCCTTGCCCATGGGCAGGTAGCGGATCTTGTCGAAGATGGGCAGCACCCCGGTGACTTGGCCGTTGGAGCTCTGGAACTCGCTGACCGCACGGATGTCGTTGCGCAGCAGCAGAGGCGAAGCGTAGCGCACGTGCGGCAGGCGCGCGATCTCCTGGTAATCCTGGTAGGTGAGGTAGTAGCGGCGCATGCCCTGCCCCTGCCCCGGCACCGCCGGCACCCGCCCGGGGAAGATAAACATGATGTTTTGCCCGATCTCGCTCAGTTCCCGCTCGTTGCCGGTGCGAAAGCCTTCGCCCACCCCCACCAGCAGCAGCAGGGAGCCCACCCCCCAGGCGATGCCGAACATGGTGAGGAAGGAGCGCAGCTTGTGCGCCCACAGGGTGCGCAGGATCTGGAGGAAGATGTCGAGGAACACCCGCATGATGGCCATCCCCGGCGCGTCGGCCGCTCCTGCTAAGCAATACGAAGCAAAGGCCGTCGCGGTTCCGGCGACGGCGTCGGCTGCAGCACTCACTGTAGCAGAAGCGGCCCTTTGGGCGGCTGCGCCCGAGGTCCTGCGACCGTTGAAAGGGCCTCCGGCTGACGCCGGCGTGCGGCTGGCGCCGCACCACCAGCGGTCATTCGTAGCGCAGGGCCTCGATGGGATCCAGCCGTGAGGCCTTGACCGCGGGCAGCATGCCGCTGACCACTCCTACCAGCCCCAGGATGACTAGGGCGGTCAGCAGCGACGTAGGCGAGATGGCCAGGCGGATGTCGCCGGCGTCGGCGTGCTTGGCCACCGCGCTGTACAGCGTCAACGAGCCCACCGCCAGGGAGATGAGGTAGGCCAGCAGCACTCCCAGCAGCCCGCCCAGCCCGGTGATGGTCAGGGCCTCAGCCAGGAACTGGAAGAGGATGGAGCGCCGGCGCGCCCCCAGCGCCTTCAGCGTCCCGATCTCGCGCGTGCGCTGCTGCACCGAGACCAGCATGATGTTCATCAGCCCCACGCCACCAATGCCCAGGGTGAGGGTGCCGATGAAGGCCAGCAGGATCTTCAGCCCGGTGGTGATGATGTGGAACTGGGTCAGGTCCTTGAGCACGTTGGCCACGTAGACGGCGCGCTTGTCGTGGGGATCGAAGCCGTGGCTGCTGGCCAGGACAGCGCGCACCGATTGCTCCACCTTGTCGTAATCCATGCCCTCGTAGTCCATCCAGATGCCGCCCAGGTAGCGGGTGTCGGTCAGGTCGCCCATGGTGGTGTAGGGGATATAGACCTGGGTGTTGATATCGTCGTTGTTGCCCTCCTGCATCTTGGGGCGCAGCACGCCCACGACCTCGAAGGTCAGGCCGTCGATGCGCACCGTGTCGCCGACCGCATATTGCCCGGAGAAGAGCTTGCTCTTGGCGTCGGAGCCCAGCACGACCACCCGCGCCCGCTGGTTGACCTCCTCCTGGTTGAAGAAGCGGCCGTAATCGACCTCGAAGTTGCGGATCTGCTGGAAGGAGGGAGCGACCGCGGCCACCGACCACTCGTAGTTGCGCTCGTCGCGGGCGATCTTGCCCTGCTTCCAGAAGGCCGGGGAGATGCGCTTGATGAGGGCGACGTTGGTGCGCAGACGATCGATGTCGTCCATGGTGAGGCGCACCTCGGCCCCCGCCTTGTTGCCGCCCACCTGCAGCGAGGTGCGTCCGGGAAAGACCCCGATCAGCTTGGTGCCGAAGTTGGCGAAGATGTTCTCGACGGCGAGCTGGAAGCCGGAGCCATAGGCCAGCAGCAGCACCACGGTGGCGATACCCCAGGCCATGCCCAGCATGGTCAGAGCGGTGCGGCGGCGGTTGAAGCGCATGGCTTCCACCGATTCGGAGAGCAGATCGCGGACCATGACCTTACCTCCTCATTACTCCTGGCGCAGGGCCTCGACCGGGGTGAGCAGGGCGGCCTTGCGCGCCGGATAGAGCCCGGCCACGATGCCCGCCAGCGACAGCGAGAGCACGGCGATGGCCGCCGACGAAGGAACCAGTTGCGGGGGATCGAAGCCCGGCGGGGTGGGCAGCTTGCCCAGCAGGATCATCGCCAGCCATGCGGCCACGATGCCGATACTGCCGCTCAGCGTGGTCAGGAAGGCGCCCTCGATGAAGAACTGGGTCAGGATGCTGCCGTTGGTGGCGCCCAGGGCCTTGCGCAACCCGATCTCGCGGGTGCGCTCGCCCACCGCCACCAACATGATGTTGATGACCCCGATGGCGCCCAGCAGCAGCGTGACCAGCCCCACGCTCCCCAGAAAGGTGTTCATGGCGTCGAAGATCTTGCCGGTGGTGCGCAACTGGTCGATGGTGTCCCAGTCGAACCAGTAGTCGTCCACGTCGGGATCGATGCCGCCGTGGTTCTGGCTCACCAGCACGCGCACCTCGCGCCGCGTCTCCAGGTCACGGTCGGGGTCCTTGGGCTGGTAGTTGATGTAGGTGATGGAGTCGGGAGAGTCGGGATGGTCGGCGTCGGCCAGCGGGAAGTGCTCCCGCATCACGCTGAAGGGGATGAAGGCGCGCATGTCGGTGGCGCTGGCCTCGCCGCGCATCTTCTGGCAGGTGCCCACCACGACGAAGCGGTAGCCGTTGAGCAGCACGGTGGCCCCGATGGCGCGCTTGCCGTTGAAGAGGTTGTTGTAGAGCTCGTTGCCCAGCACCACCACGTAGTGGTGGTCGGCGTCGTCGTTTTCGTCCAGCCAGCGCCCGTCCAGCATGGGCATGAAGCGCAGCTGGTTGTAGTTGGGCGTGACCCCCAGGATCTGCCCGTTGGTGCTCTGGCTGTCGTAGTTCATGCGCATGTCGCCGCGGATGAGCACCGGGGTGACGTAGCGGACCTCGCGCGCCTGGTTCTTGATGCTGAGGTAGTCGGCGTAGGTGACTTGGAAGGTGCGGCTGGCGGTGTGGCTGCCGGGAGCGGCGGGAATCCGCCCCCCGAAGAGGAACATGATGTTCTCGCCGATGGTGTCGAGCTGCTTCTTGTTGCCGGTGCGGAAGCCTTCGCCCATCCCTACCAGCAGCAGCAGCGAGAAGACGCCCCAGGCGATGCCGAACATGGTGAGGAAGGAGCGCAGCTTGTGCGCCCACAGCGTGCGCAGGGTCTGGGAGAAGATGTCGAGCAGCATGCGCATGGTCTCACCCCAGGGGCAGGAACTCGCGGCCGAGCGTCCTATCCGATCAGGACGAAAAACGAGCCTGCTCAGTTCCGAAAACCTGCCGGTTAGACCGGGGAGAGAGAGAAAGGTTATCGGGAAAGTGGTGGGCCTAGCTCTTGGCTTCGGGAGTGCCCGCAGGGACGAAGGCGGCGGATTCCGGGACGAGAGCGGCGCTCCCGTCGATGAGTCGCGCCACCGCGGTGACGGCGGCCAGGACTTCTTCCTCCGTTTGCCGGGTAGGGACGATCTCGACCCGCGGCGGGTCCGCGGCCGTATCCCGGAGATGCATCCCCAGGCACTTGCCGGGGCGCCAGGTGACGGCGGCGATCTCCTCCGGGCTGAAGGAGGAGGTGCTGGAGGCCAGGATGGTCTGGGGGCGGCACATCTTGTCGAGCAGAAGGAAGATCTCGAGCTTGGATTCGAGCTCGTCGGGAACCGCCTCGATCACCAAGTCGGCGGCGCGGGCCGCCTCCTCCAGCGAGCGGGTGTACTGGATGCGGGCGAGGGCGGCGTCGGCCTGCGCCCGGGTCGTCCGGCCCTGTTCCACGGCCAGTGTGAGCAGGCGGCGGATCCCTGCCTCGGCGCGGCGCAGGCTGGCGGGCAGCAGGTCCTCCAGCAGGGTGCGGTAACCGGCGCGGGCCACGGCCTGGGCGATGCTCTGCCCCACCGGCCCGGCGCCGATGACGGCGATGGTGCACACCTCAGGCACGCTTGCTTTCGCTCTCCAGTGTCTGCAGCAGGGTGACGAAGTTGGGATCCGACTTGCGCATATAGTCGGCCAGGCGCTTCTTCTCGTCGTCGCTGAGGAAGGGCAGGCTGGTGTTGATGCGCCGCAAGGTGCTGGAAATATCGTCCACGTAATTCATGAGACGGATGAGTTCACCGGTGGCCACGGTCATGAGGCTTCCTCCAGCCCTGGCGGAGTCCGCCCGGGCGCTCGTCGGTTCTCTGGGATCGCGGAATGCAACCTACCATTCTCGACGCTGGCGGGGCTTTAGTAAAGCGGCTCGGTCTCGAGGGTCAGTCCTTGTAGACCCAGCCCGCGACGAAGGTAGCCAGGAGAGCGCCGACCCAGAGGTCCACCATGTGCCAGAAGACGAAGACGCGGTCCACGGGTAGCCAGGCGGCCTCCGCCAGGCTCACGGGAAAGGCGATGGCAAAGCCGGCGAAGAAGCCGACCTTCAGGGCGGTGCGCGGCCCCGGCCCCATGGTCGCGCGCATGGCCGCGTAGAACCACGCCAGGATGTAGGCCACGAGGAAAATGGTCACTACCCAATAGAGCGTGAACAAGGGATAGCGCGGCTCCTTGAGGTAGTATCCGGCGGCCTGGGCGGCGGGATAACGTGGCGCCAGCACCACCCCGTCTACGATGTAGCCCAAGATGTTCCACACCACGGCGCCCAGCAGGGCGCCCAGCACGATCCTGCGGGGATTGACTCCGGCCATCGGCCACCTCGGTGAAAGGATGGGGGCCTCACAGCTCTACGCGCGGGCATGCTAGCGCCCGTTCCCTGGCGAGTCAAGCGCTAGAATGAGGGTATGCTGCGCGACCGCAACCTGATCCCGCTCTCCCGCCAGCACCAGCACGCGCTGGCGCTGTGCGTTCGGCTGGAGCGGGACCTCGCGAGCGGAGCGCGGGCCCCGGAACAACTGACGGCCTGGCAGACGGAGATCGAGCAGCTCTTTCAGAGCGAGATCCGCTATCACTTCGAGGCGGAGGAGAAGCTCCTGTTTCCGGTGGCGCGGCGGCAGGCGGGGTTGCGCATCCGGGTGGACGAATTGCTGGCCGAGCACGTTCGTCTGCGCGCCCTGGTGCAGCAGGCCGCGGCCCGCTCCCTGGACGCCGCCGGGCTGGGGCGTTTCGCGGAGATACTCTCCGGCCACATCCGGAAAGAAGAGCGCCATCTGTTCGAGCCGTGCCAGACGCTGGTGCCGGCGGACGAACTTGAGCGCGTGGGCGCCGCCATGGAAGAGTATTTCCAGGGCAGCGGCATGCCGGAAGCGAGTTGCGCCTTGCGCCCGCGGCCGTGAGCCGCTCAAGCCGCCGGCTCTTCTTCGGTCTCGCCGCGGCGCCGCTGCGGGACTTCCCGGACCGAAGGGATGCGATCGCTAGCGGTGGCCAGATCGGCCAGCTTTTGCGCCAGCTCCGGCGTCAGCGCTTCCGGGGACAGCCGCCAACTCCAGTTGCCTTCGGAACGGCTGGGCACGTTCATGCGCGCGGAACCGTCGAGGCCGAGGACGTCCTGCATGGGGACCACGCAGAGTTCCGCCACCGAAGCCGCAGCGGCGCGGATGAACGCCCAATGGATGCCGTCGGCGGGCTCGCCGAAATAGGCGCGCACGGCGCGGCGCTCCCCGTCCGTGGCCCCGGTCTTCCACCAGCCCACCAGGGTATCGTTGTCGTGGGTGCCGGTATAGACGACGGTGTTGGGCTCGAACTTGTGCGGCAGGTAGATATGCGCGCCGGGGTCGCCGAAGCCGAACTGCATCACCCGCATGCCGGGGATGTTGAGGCGGCGGCGCAGGGCGTGGACTTCGGGAGTGATGAAGCCCAGGTCCTCGGCGATGAACGGCAACTCGCCCAGCCCCTGCCCCAGCACCTGGAAGAGGTCGTCGCCCGGACCTGCCACCCAGCGGCCGTGGACGGCGGTGGGCTCGGCGGCGGGGATCTCCCAGTACTTCTCGAAGCCGCGGAAATGGTCGAGGCGGATGATGTCGCAGGCACGGCAGGCCCAGCGCATGCGCTCCACCCACCAGTCGTAGCCGCGGGCCTTGAGCACGTCCCAGCGGTAGACGGGATTGCCCCAGCGCTGCCCGCTGGCGGAGAAGGCGTCCGGGGGGACGCCCGCGACCACCTCCGGCTCCAGGGCGGCGTCGAGCTTGAACAGGTCGGGGTGGGTCCAGACGTCGGCGCTGTCGTAGTTCACGAAGATGGCGAGGTCGCCGAGGATGCGGATGCCGCGCTGGGCGCAGGCGCGGCGCAAGGCGCGCCACTGCTCGTAGAAGGCGAACTGCAGCACGCGGGTGCGGTCGATCTCGGCAGCCAGCTCGCGGCGGGCCTGATCGAGGGCGGCGGGCTGGCGGCGCGCCAGCTCCGCCGGCCAGCGGTTCCAGGAGACCAGGTTATGGCGGCGGCGCAGGGCGCCGAAGAGCGCGGCGTCGTCGAGCCAGCCGGCCTGCTCGCGGCAGAACCGCTCGAAGCGGGAGCGGTGGCCGCCATCCCGCCCCCCCAGGAAGTTGTCCGCCGCTTCGAAGAGCAAAGGCAGCTTGGAGCTGCGCACCTGGGTGTAGTCCACGCGCGCGCCGGGCGGGGGGAGCGCGGCCAGGCGCGCGGCGTCGATCCAGCCGCGCTCCGCCAGCCGGTGCAAGCTGATGAGCAAGGGGTTGCCCGCGAAGGCGGAGGTGGAAGAATAGGGTGAGCCTCCCGCGCCCAGCGGTCCCAGCGGCAGCACCTGCCACAGGCCCTGGCGGGCGGCGGCGAGGAAGTCGAGAAACTCGTAAGCGGCGGGCCCGAAGTCGCCGATCCCGCCGGCCGCGGGCAGCGAGGTCGGGTGGAGCAGGATCCCGGAGAGGCGCTCGAAGTTCATGTCCTCGGACTCCACCCGCGGCCGATGAGTGACGAGGGACCGCTTCCGGGTTTCAGCCGCCCAGGCTCTCGCGAGCGTTCATCAGGCGGTCCCACTCCTGCTGGTTCTTGCGGATCTTCCCTTCCTTCTCCAGGCGATCGACCAGGTCGGCGGCATAGAGGTTCATGAGCTGGCCGCGCTTGTTCTGCAGCAGACTCTCCCGCACCTGATCCTTCTGCGCCGCGAAGTCGGCGTCCGAGGGCTGCTGCAGCTCGAGGATGGAAGCCACGATGCCGGCGCGGTCGCCCTCGATGGGCCCGGTGATCTGTCCCGGCTTCATGGAGAAGACCACCGCCGCCGGCCCGTTCAGGGAGCCGAGATCGGGGACCTGCCCGTCGGGGCCGACCAGGTCGCTGGTCTTGAGGGTGGCGCCCATCTCCTTGGCGGCTTTCTTGAGATCGTGGGCGGCCTTGGCCCGGTCGGAGAGTTCCTGGGTCTTCTGCGCCAGCAACTGGGAAGCGCGTTCCTGGCGGAAGTCGGTTTCCACGCGCGCGCGGATCTGCTCGAAGGCGGGGGCGGCGGCGGGCTTGACCCCGGTCACGCGGAAGAAGACGAAGCCGCTGGCCGTGCGCACCTGTTGGGGGGCCGAATTCTCGGGAGCGGAAAAGACCGCCTCCATGAAGTCCGGGGAGGCACCGATACCGGGCAGCGAGTCGGCGTGGCTGAAATACTCCGAGGTCACGACCGTCAGGCCGTGCTTGGCGGCAGCCTGCTCCAGGCTCAGGGTGTGCAGTTCATTCTGCAGCGCCGACATCAGGGCTTCGGCGGCGTGGCTGGCCTTCTCGTCCCTCACCTGCGGCTCGATCTGCGATTTGACCTCGTCCAGGGTCTGGACGTGAGCAGGTTGCTTGTCGTCCACGCGGATGATGTGGAAGCCGAGGGCGTCGCGCACCACGTCGCTGAGCTGGCCCTTGGCCAGCGCGAAGGCCGCCTGGTCGAACTCGGCGGAGGTGCGCCCGCGCTCCAGCCAGCCCAACGTGCCCCCGTTGTTCTTGGTGGCGTCATCCTCGGAGTACTTCTTGGCCAGCGTGGCGAAATCGGCGCCGGCCTTGAGCTGCTTCAGGATGTCCTCGGCCTTGGCGCGGGCGGCCTCGACCGCCTTGGGATCCAGCTTGCCATCGGGGCCGGGCCCGGGGAGCTTGATCTCGATGTGGCGGACGTTGACGCGGTCGCCCACGCGGAACTGGTCGCGATGGTCGTCGTAGAAACGCTCCAGGTCGGCCTGGGTCACCGTGGTCTGCTCGCGCAACTTGTTCAGGTCCACCAGCAGGTAGCGCACTTGGCGCTTCTCGGGGATGGCGTTGGCGTAGCGCGCCTTGTTCTGCTCGTAGTAAGCCCTGAGTTCCGCGTCGCTGGGCTTGATCTGCTTGAGGACGTCGTCGGCGCTGAGCACCGCGTACTCCAGCTTGACCTTCACCTGCTGGCGGTCGAACTCCCGGCGCAGTTCGGCGTCCGAGACCGTGACCCCGCCCGTGACCATGGCCTGCAGCTTGCGGATCAGGAGATCCTGCTTGTAGGCCTGCTCAAACTGCGGGATGCCCATGTCGGGGAAATAGGTGGCCACGAAGTTCTGGTACTGCTCCTGGCTGACGGGCACGCCCTTGGGACAGAGCTGGGAAGAGAAGACACCGTGGCAGATCTCGTCGGCGAGCTCCTCGTCGGTCACGCTCAGCCCCAGGCGCTTGGCCTCCAGGTCCATGGCCTTCTGGGCGATGAGGCCCTGAGCGGCCTGCTGGCGGAGGAAGGGCATCAGCGCCGAGGGAATGCCGCGGGGAAACTGCTGGCGCGCCATGGAGCGCGCCTGCTGATCGACATCACTGCTGGTGACCTGCTCATCGCCCACCAGCGCCAGTAGGCCCTGCTGGTTCGGGTTGCTGCCGAACAAGTCGCCCAGCATACTGCCTACCCCCAGGCTGTAGACCATGGCCACGGAGATGAAGATCAGGATGGCGCTCAGGACGATCTTCTTGATCGGCCCGGGAGTCTGCAGGAATCGGATCATTTCAGGGGTCTCCCCACCATGAAGAACAGACACTCATTATAAACGACGCGGGCGGCGGCCCCGGCCCGGGGGGCGCAGAAACAAAAAGGCGCGGGCGGTTTCTCCCGCGCCTTGCTGGGATGTCGTGGCAGCTTACTTCTTCAGGCTGCGAATGAAGGCCACCAGGTTCTTGATCTCGTCGGCGCTCAGCTTGCCACCGTAGGCCGGCATCTTGGGCGGTTTGCCCTTGGTGATGATGTCGGTGAGTTGCTCGTCGGTCTGCTTCTGGACGTCGGCCGAGCCTAGGTCCTTGGTGCCGATGGCGGCCTTGCCGGCGCCGTCCGCGCCGTGGCACATGGCGCACTTGGCCTTGAAGGTGTCGGCCCCCGGGCCGGCAGCCAGCGCCGACGTCGAGAGAACCAGCCCCAGAACCATCAACAGAACTGCCACTTTCACGATCGCTTTCATAGAGTCTCCGTTTAAGAAGTCGCGACTGGGACGACGCGTCCCAGCTACATTCTAGGGCAACTGTCGTGCCACTTGCCTGCTGAAATATTCATCGCAATACCAACAGCTTACAAGCCCCATGGAGAATCCGGCTGCGGTGGGCGGTGGGAAATGCCCCGCTCTCCCGCGCCATATCCCGCAACCTGCTAGCTAAGAAGCCGCCCACTCCCCGCCGGGTTGTCCCCCTAACACATTGAAAACACGACCAATAGTACCCTCTCTTGCGCGGTGCCACTTTGGCATGGTGGGTGCCTTTCTCCCGGCGTAGAAGGTTTTCCCAGGGAGGACCGCCTTGGAACCGACATTGGTGGTAATCGGCCTGAACTACCGCTCTTCCCCCGTGGCCGTGCGCGAGCGCTTCTGGATCAGCGAAGACCGGCGCTACGAAGCCCTGCACCAACTGCACCAGGCGGAAGGGATCGAAGAGGTGGTGGTGCTGGCCACCTGCAACCGCACCGAGTTCGTGCTCTGGACCAGCGACTTCGCCACCGCCGCCACCTCGGTCCTCAACTTCCTGACCAAGCATTACGGCCTGCGCCTGTGCGAGTGGAAGCACTTCTACCGCCTGATGGATGAAGCCGCGCTGCTGCACGTCTTCCGCGTGACCTCCAGCTTGGATTCCATGGTGGTGGGCGAACCCGAGATCGTGGGCCAGGTGAAGGGCGCCTGGACCAAGGCGCAGCAGGCGGGCACCACCGGGCGCTTCCTGGACGCCGTCTTCCAGAAGGCGCTGACCGTCTCCAAGCGGGTGCGCAATGAGACCGCGGTGGGCAGCGCGGCGGTCTCAGTGCCCTACGCCGCAGTGGAGTTGGCCAAGCAGCTCTTCGGCTCGCTCGACGGCCGCAAGGTGCTGGTGATGGGCGCAGGCAAGATGAGCGAACTCTCGGCGCGCTACCTGGTCAACAGCGGGGCCGCTGAAGTGCGCGTGATCAACCGCACCTTCGAGCATGCGGCGGAGGTGGCGGAGAAGCTGGGCGGCATCCCCGGGCGCTTCGAGGACCGCTGGCAGTACCTGGTGGGCGCCGACATCGTGCTCTCGTCCACCGGCTGCCCCCACCTGGTGCTGACCCGGGAAGACGCGGAGCGCATCGCCAAGGAGCGCGAGGGCCGGCCGCTGTTCCTGATCGATATCGCGGTGCCGCGCGACATCGACCCCGAGGTGCGGCAGGTGGCAGGCGTCTTCCTCTACGACATCGACGACCTCGACCAGGTCATCTCCAAGAACATCAAGGAGCGCAACGCCGCCGCCGCCGAGGCGGAGAAGATCGTGCACAGCGAGGCCCACCAGTTCAAGCAGAAGCTGGCGGCGGAGCGGGTGGTGCCCACCATCGTGGCTCTGCGCAACCGCCTGGAGCAGATCTGCCAGGACGAGCTGGAGCGCTATCGCAAGGATTTCGGGCCGGTGGCCACCCCGGAAGAGCAGGCCATGAAGGTGCTGACGGTGCGCATCGTGCACCGGCTGTCGGGCTCGCTGGCGCGCGAGTTGAAGCTACCCAGCAGCGTCGAGCAGGACCAGTTGACCAGCGCGGTGCAGCGGTTGTTTCACTTGGAAGAGAGCGAAACGGAACAGCCGCGGACTGCGGTCGCCGGCTAGGAGGAGAGGACCATGCGCAGACAGATGGATTTGGAGGAAGAGCGGCCCCGAGGCACCTGGACGAACGTCCAAGTGTACGTGCTGGCGCTGGTATGCCTGGTGTCGGGGCTGCTGCTGGGCTACCTGTTCCGCGGTTCCGCGCCGACGCAGCCGGCGCCTTCCACGGTGGCGGCCGCGGGAACACCGGCGGGAACGCCGGACATGCCGTCGGCGGACGCGCTGTCGGCCATGGCCGCTCCCCAACTGGCCAAGCTCAAGAGCAATCCCAACGACCCCGATGCACTCATCCAGTTGGGCAACCTCTACTACGACCACCAGGCCTTCGAGCAAGCCATCCAGTACTACGGGCAGGCGCTGGAGGTGCGGCCCGACGACGTCAACGTGCGCAGCGACATGGCCACCGCCTACTGGTACCTGGGCAAGCCGGAAAGCGCGGTGCAGGAGTACGAGAAGGCGCTCAAGATCAACCCCAAACACGCCAACACCCTCTTCAACCTGGGGGTGGTGAAGTGGCAGGGCCTGAAGGACCCCAAGGGCGCGATCACCGTATGGAAGAGATTGCTGGAGCTGAATCCCGACTACCCCGACCGGCAGAAGGTGGAGGTGCTGATCAAGCACGCCGAGAGCGGCACAGGTTTCCCGCAGTAACATCCCGCCCCTTCGGGCCAGCAGACGGCCCCTGGAGCCCGGACCCGCAGACGCCAGCCCCGGCGTGGGAACCGGGCTCCCCCTTTTGGGAATGACCGCAGAGGAAGTGCGAAGCGCTAGGCGAGACCAGCGGTAGTGGAGGAATCGGCTGACTCTTCTTCCTCACCGTGGGTGAGGCCGAACTTCTTGATCTTGTAGCGCAGGGCATCGCGGCTGATGTCGAGCAGGCGGGCGGCCTGGGTCTGGTTGCCCCCGGACTGCTCGAGCGCCAGCTCCACCATGGCGCGCTCGATCTCCTCCAGCGAAGTGCCGCCCGCGGGGATGGAGAGCCGGGGCAGCGAGCGCCCTCCGGGCAGGTCGTGGTCGCCATTGGACGACGACACGCTCTGGAAGGCGGTGACGCCCGCGTTGCGCTGGGCCACGCTGAAGGGCAGGTAGGTGGGATGCAGGATGGATTCCTCTTCCAGGATCATGGCGCGCTCGATGGCGTTCTTGAGTTCGCGCACGTTGCCCGGCCAGTCGTGGTTCTGCAGCAGGCGCCGGGTCTCGTCGGCCAGCCCGCGGATGTTCTTGCGGAATTTCTTGTTGTAGTGCTCGACGAAGAACTCCACCAGGGGCGCGATGTCTTCCTTGCGGTCGCGCAAAGGGGGAATGAAGATGGAGATGATGGCCAGGCGGTAGTAGAGGTCGCGGCGGAAGCCGCCTTCCTCGACGGCGCGCTCCAGGTCGCGATTGCTGGCGGCGATGACGCGCACGTCCACCTGCATGTCCTTCACCCCGCCCACCCGGCGGATCACCTGGTCCTCCAGCACGCGCAGCAGCTTGGCCTGCAGGAAGGGCGAGAGCTCCCCGATCTCGTCCAGGAAGAGGGTGCCGCCATCGGCCACCTCGAACAGGCCCTTCTTCATGGCCTTGGCGTCGGTGAAGGCGCCGCGCTCGTGGCCGAAGAGCTCGGCCTCCATCAGGGTCTCGGGGATGGCGGAGCAGTTGATGGCCACAAAGGGCTTGTCCTGGCGGTGGCTCTGGTAGTGGATGGCCTTGGCGACCAGGTCCTTGCCGGTGCCGCTCTCCCCCTGGATGAGGATGGTGGTAGCCTCGCTGATCGCAACCTTGTGCACGAAGCTCATCAGCTCGGTCATCTTGGCCGAGACCCCCACCACCTCGTGATAGCCGGTGTGGCGGCGGACCTCGCCGCGCAGCGACTCCACTTCGTGGCGCAGGCGGGTGGCCTCGAGCGCGTTCTTGACCACCACGTTGAGTTCGTCGAAGTCCAGGGGCTTGCCCACGAAGTCGTAGGCGCCCAACTTGAGGGCCGCCTTGACGTCGTCCAGTTGGGGGTCGGCGGTGATCATGATGACGGCGCGGGCGTCGCCCGATTTCTTGAGCTGCTCCAGCACCTCCAGGCCGCTGAGGTCGGGCAGGCGCACATCCAGCAGGACCAGGTCGGGGGTGTCGTTGTGCGCGGTGTTCAGGCCGGAGGTCCCGGTCTCGGCCTCCAGCACCAGGTAGCCCCATTCTTCGCACTTCTGCCGCAGGGACCAGCGAACCAGTCTCTCGTCGTCCACGATGAGGATACGTTCCCCTGCCATGGCTCTACTCTACTACGGAAGTGCCGTTGCTCCGGGCCTGCGGGCGGCGCAAGGGCAACCGCAGGATGAAGCGGGCGCCCTGCCCGGGCGCGCTTTCCACTTCCACGCGCCCGCCGTGCTCCTCCACGATGCGGCGCGCCAGCGAGAGTCCCAGGCCCGTCCCCTGCCGCTTGGTGGTGTAAAAGGGCCGGAAGATATTGGGCAGATGCTCCGCGGGGATGCCGCGGCCGGTGTCGGAGACGGTGATGGTGGCGTGGCCGTTCTGCTGGCCCAGCCGTAGTCCTACCTTGCCCTCGCGCTCGATAGCCTGGATGGCGTTGAGCAGCAGGTTGAGCACCACCTGCTGGATCTGGCCGACGTCGTGCTCGACCAGGGGCAGGCCCTCGGCGCGGACCAGGTCGAAGTCGATCTCGCGGGCCGAAGCCTGCTGCCGCGCCAGGGTGAAAGCGTGCTCGGCGGTGGCATTCAGGTCGGCGGGCCGCAGCTCCGGCGGCTTGGGCCGCGCCAGGCTCAGCAGGTCGGAGACGATGCGGTTGATGTGCTGGATCTCCTGCTGCACGTCGCCCACCACGTCGCGGGCGGCGCTGGAGGCGGGCAGATCGCGGGCCACGATGTTCATCACTCCGGCGATGCCGGCCAGCGGGTTGCGGATCTCGTGCGCTAGGCCCGCGGCCAACTCGCCCAGGGTGGCGAAGTGCTCAGCGCGCGACATCTGGGTACGGTAGAGGCGCTGGATCTCCTCCCGGCTCTCGCGCAACTGGCGCACCATCTCGTTGAAGTTGCGCCCCAGGTCCCCGATCTCGTCGTTGCGGCCGGCGAAGCCGACCTGCACGCTCATGTCGCCCCGCCGCAGGCGGGCGATCTTCTCCTGCAGCTCCACCAAGGGGTGCTCCACCAGCACCGCCAGCACCACCAGGATGACGGCACAGATGACGAAGGCGCCGAAGGTGGCTACCAGGCGCACCGTGGCGCGCTCCGGCCCCTGCACGCTGACGGTGGCCCACACGAAGCCCAGCAAGCCGGCACAGAGCACGCCCACCACCGGCAGGATGGCCTTCAAGCGCCAGTTGATGCGGGGCAGAGACACAGCAAACCTTCTCCCCGGAGTGGTCACGGGGTGGGAACGCCAAGTCCCGAAAAGGATGGCACAGGGGCGACACAGCCCACTGTGACCTACGTCACAAGAGGTATCTTAGCGCAGACGCACCGGAGGCCGGGAGCGAACCCGGTCTCCTGGTTTGCGATGCAAATGCTGCCGCCTGCTAGGCGTAGGCGTGCAGGCCCCCTAGCACGTAGGTGACCCCGAAGAAGGTGAAGATCACCACCGCGAAGCCGAGGATGGCGAAGTAGGCGGCGCGGCGCCCTCGCCAGCCGCGGGTGATGCGCATGTGCAGGTAGCCGGCATAGACCAGCCAAGTGATGGCCGCCCAGACCTCCTTTTGGTCCCAGCTCCAGTAGGAGCCCCAGGTGCGGTTGGCCCAGTAGGCGCCGGCGGCGATCATCAGGGTGAGCAGGGGGAAGGCGATGCCGATGGTCTTGTAGGTCAGGCGGTCGAGCGCGTCGGCCGCGGGCAGCAGGCGCTCCAGGTCTTGCCGCCGCCAGTAGAGCATCAGGTAGAGGACGGAGGCGAAGATCCCGCCCACCAGCCCGGCCAGCAGGAAGGGGCTGGCGGAGAGCGAGGTCGGATACAGTCCCTCGGCTTCCAGGGAAGCGTAGTTGCCGCCGCGAGCGCGCAGCACGAAAGCCGCCAGGGCCAGCGCCTGGAAGAGCAGTCCGATGTAGAAGGCGCCGTTGGCCCAGGTCAGAACGCGCTCGTCCTTCTTCCAGCGCGACCAGAAGTAGAGGGCCAGCGGAGCGGCCACCGCCACTGTCACCGCCAGGAAGAGCCATCCCAGTTCGGGGATGACGACGAAGAGGCGCACGTTCTGCGCCAGGAACATCTCCCGGCGCTCGGAGGCGTCCCAGGCGATGACGCGCAAGCCGCCGGCGGGCGCGAAGCGGGTCAGCAGGCCCAGGTAGATACCGGTCGAAAGCGCGCTGGTCACGGCCAGGAAGGTATCGGTGCGCATGCGGTCCTGGATGAGGAACATGAGAGCCAGAGCGAAGCTGACGGCGCAGGCGGCATAAGCCAGCATGGCGAAGGTGACGTGCACGTGCAGCCAGGTGGACTGCAGGGCGGGCACCAACGGCCGCACCTCCGAAGGCAGCAGTTGCATGAGGATCACGCCCACCACCGCCAGGGGCATGGTCACCGTGCCCAGCACGCGGACGGCAAAGCGGCGCTCGGCGAGGATGGTCAGCGCGGCCAGGGTCCACACGAAGCTGAGCAGCATCTCGTAGATGCTGGAAAAGGGCGGATGCCCGGCCGTCCACCAGCGATGCGCGAAGGCCAGGGTGTTGGCCAGGAAGCCGAGCCAGGTCGCTCCCAGGGCGAAGCGCACGTAGCGCTCCAAGCCGGTGACGCCGAAGGCCAGGTAGAGGGCGGTGGCGGCACCGTAGAAGATCAGGGTCACGTAGAGCAGGCTGGCCTCGCTCACCAGATTGCCGCCCTTCACGTTGCCCAGGAAGGCCACGAACAGCAGGGTGATCACCGTCAGGCTCAGCAACACCAGCAGGGTGTTGCCGCGCGCGCCGGGATGAGTTGCAACGCGTTCACGAGCCATGGTTCTTCCTCCGTCAGCGGCCGGCCACGCCGGCCAGGGAGGCCGCGCGCACAGCGGCGCCGGCGGCGGCCTCGGTCTTCAGGTTCTTCTCGATCTCGTGCACCAGGGCGCGGAAGCGCTCCTCGAAGTCCTCGCGGTTCTTGCTGGGAGAGGCGCCGACCCAGAGCACCAGGCGACCGTTGTCCTCTCGGATCGGCATCACCCAGAAGCGCATGTGGACGAAGTAGAAGGCCAGGATCAGCCCTGTTCCCATCAGCAGGCATCCCGCCCACACCGCCCATTGTCCGGGCTCATGCGCCACCTGCAGGCCGGTGAAGTAGCCCATCTGCAGGTCCTGGAACTGGAAGTCGTAGGGCACCTCGGCGGCCTGGGAGTACTCGGGGTAGTTGGGGAAGATCCAGAGCTTGGACTCGCCCGACTTGGAAGTCAGGCCGAGTTGGATGGCGGGGTTATTCGCTTCCTCGGAGCGGGTGTAGATCTGGTTGTCGCGCACGTAGAAGTCGGGGACGAAGCGCTCCAGGCGGACGCGGGTGCCGTCGGCCAGCGTGGCCGTCCCCCCGGGGCTTAGCACCAAGGACTGGGGCTGGCCGCCCTGGCGGGGCGTGGCCAGCAGCTTCACCCCCGCGACCTCTCCCGTCATGCCGTAGTTGGCCTGGAAGAAGCGCAGGCCGCCGAATACCAGGGGATCGTTGACCGAGATCTCCTTGCGCGCGACCTCCTGGCCGTCCTGGAGCACGACCAGCTTCGACCACCAGCGCCTGGGGGTGCCGTCGGCGTAGTTCTCCTGGCCGGCGCCGTCGCAGCGCAGGGCAAAGGCCATGGGCCGCTTGCTGCCGTCTGGCATCTCGATCTGGCTGGCCTGCTGCCCGCGGGTGAGGGTGAGGAAGCCGCGGTATCCCCAGACCGAATCCACGATGCCGCCCAGCAGGATCAGGAGCAGGCTGACATGCACCACGTAGGCGGCCAGGCGGGCGAAGCGGTTGCGCTCGGCGTAGAGGGAGTCTTCGCCGTCCTCGCCTCCCGAGATACGCGCCGGCCTCTGGCCCAAGGTGCGCAGGGCCTGCTCGGCGGCGCGCAGGGCGCGCTCCGGATTGCGGATCTGGATCTCGTGCTTCAAGGGCAGCACGGCGCGGAAGTGCGG
>DATIWW010000196.1:0-5826 GCA_035519175.1 Terriglobales bacterium | reverse complement strand
CTGAAGCCCACCCCCGAGCTCAGGCTCCCTCCGGCCAGCGTGCTGAAGCGCTGCAGGGCGACGGTGCTGGCGTTGGAATAGGTCAGCTTCCACAACTTCCGGCGGTAGCTCACGCTGCCTCCCACGTTCATGCTTCCGGTGGTGAACGAGGGCAGCACATTGGGGGAGAGGGAACTGGGCAGCGGCGCGCTGTTGTGGGAATAGCCGAAGGCGGCACCCAGGGTCAGGTTGGAGCGCAGGCGATAGGTGAGCCCGGCCCCAAAGTTCTCGGTGGTGGTGTCGGAGATCAGCGGATTGAAGGGCAGGGGATTGGGCACGTTGTTCAGCGTGGTCAGCAGACCCAGCTCGTTGATGGCATTGTGCGCCAGCGTGAAGTTGTAGTACGAGTCCAGCTTCTCGGTGTGCTTCCAGCTCATGGTGGCGTTCATGGCCAGGGTGCTGTCGCTGGAGCGACCGCCTCCCGCCTGGGTGAACGAGAAGGTGGAGTACAACTGGTTCACGTCCACCCGGATGCGGTCTCCATGGAAGGTACGGGAGGCGTCGGCCAGGATGGTGTTGTTGCTCTGGGTGAAGTCGCTGATGTTGTTGCTGCTCCAGTTGTAATCGTCGCCCGCCCGCAATTGCCATCCTCCCAAGTTCCGGGTCAGGCTCACGTCGGCGGTGCGATAGCGGTCCTGGTAGGTGGGCCCGCCGCTCACCGTGCTGTCCGTCTCTCCCGAGGAGAAGTTGTAGTTGATCAGGCCCACGGGCAGGTTCTTGATGGCTCCCCGGAACCCCCACAGGCGCTGCACGTCGGAGTAGGGCGCGATCAGGTCGCTGTTGTAGCCGGAGTTGGTCCGGCTGAAGTATACGGAGAAGGGGAAGGAGCGGTCGGGCAGGAAGCTCAGGTTGCCGCTGACGTTGAGCCCGTTGACCGACGAGCTGCCTTGGTCGACGGCGAAGGCGCCGCGATCGAAGGCCACGCTCACGTCGTAGTCCACCAGCCGCGGGTCGTACAGGTAGCCGTTGGCGTCCAGGCCGAAGTCGGTGTTGAGGTCGTGGTAGGTATCGCCCGACCCGCTCCAATCGGTGCCCGTCCAGCCGAACCCGAAGCCTCCCCAGCCGTTCATGTGCAGGACGAAGCGGCTGGGATTCTGCGCCATCGCCGGCAGGACCAGGAGTCCCAGGAGGACCGTCGCGATGGCCAGGCTGCGTTTCATCGTCCCCACCTTGGTCGCCCCGTCTCAGTGTCCGCTCTGCGGGGCGGGAGTCGCCTCTACCCGCTCGATGCGGGCGCCCTTCTTCAGCTCCTCCACCAGAGTGCTGCGCAGCGTGCGCGCCCGCTCTTCTTCCAGTTGCGCCTTGAGCATGCCGCGCACGTCGGCGAACTTCATCTGCTGCGCCGGCTGCCGCCCCTCCACCTTGATCAGGTTGTAGCCGTACTGGGTGCGGAAGGGCTGGCTGACCTGGCCCACCGGCAGGCTGAAAGCCACCTTCTCGAAGTCGGGCTCCAGGCGGCCGCGGTGTACCCAGCCCAGGTCGCCGCCCTTCACCTTGTAGAAATCGTCGGAGTACTGCTCGGCGAGCCAGGCAAAGTCCTTGCCCGCCTGCGCCTGCTGGTAGATGCTCTGCGCCTTCTCCCGGGCCTTGCGCTCGTCGTCGGGGCTGGCCTTGGGGTCCAGCGCCACCAGGATCAGCCGCGCCTTCGCCTGCTCTGGCCGCTGGAACTTCTTCAGGTTTTTCTGGTAGTAGGCGCGCAGCGCCGCCTCGCTCATGCGCGCCGGGCGCACCACCTTCTGCTGAAACAGGCGCTCCAGGGTCAGGCGCCGTGCCAGGTCCTTGAAGTACTGCGCTTTCGAGACGCCGTGCGCCTGCAGGGCCTGATCGAACTCCTTGGCCCCGAAGGCGCGCCGCATCTTCTGATATTCGGCCTCGACCTGGCTCGGGGGGACGACGGCGTGCGTCTTCTGTGCCCGCTGCCAGGCCAGCTCTTCCACCTCGAGCTCCACCAGGGCCTTCTCCCGGACCTCGTTCATCTTCTCCGGCCGCAGGCCCCCGTGTGCCGTATTGCTGGGGTAGAGGCGCTCCATCTCGCTCACCAACTGGCTCTCGGTGATGGCCACGCCATTCACCCGCGCCACCACGCGGTCCGAGGCCGGCGTCGCGGCCGTGGCCGGGGCGTGGCTGGCCACCGCCTGGCCAAAAAGAGAAGCGGAACAGGCCAGCCCGGCCGCCAGGACAAGCAGGAGTAGGGTTGGGGTTGGAGCCGGTCCCGCTGCCGTGCTGCTGTTCCGCTTCTTCATGATGACCTCCTTCAGGGCCCGTGAGACTGGCGGAAGCCCCGCTTGCTTCCGGGGCCTCCGGCTAAGGGTTACTTGCCGTGGCAAGCCAGGCAGAGCTCGCTGCCTGTCGTCGACGCCCGCAGGAAGGGACGATAGGTGGTCCCGTCATGCACGTCGTGGCAGGTCGCGCACTGCATCTTGTTGGCGAACAGGGGCAGGAACTTCCCGCTGGACGTGTTCACGCCCGTGCGGGTGCCACCGAAGCCGTTGGAGGCAGTGGTCGGCACCACCAAGCTCACCGACTTGCCGGCCAGCGTGGCATCGTAGGTGAAGTTCAGGGGGTGCATGTTGCTCAGGCCTTCTGCCCCGTCGCCGACCAACGCACCGGAACTGGCCGGGATGAAGACGGGGGTGTTGTTGCCCAAACCGAAGTCCGGGCTGACGTGGCTACCGCTGGAATACTGGCCCTTGTACACGGTGTTGACGCCCACCGTGCCGTCATGACAGCTCAGGCACAGGTTGGTGACCACCGCCGAACCCGCTACCGCGCCCCCGACGTCCTGAATGTCGGTCCCCAGGGCATCGAACGACGGGCTGCTGTACTTGCCGTAGCTCGCCTTGGAGGAGAGATAGTGGTTCCACAGCGGGTATTGGCCGTTCTGGTCTTGGGTGACCAGCGGGTCGCTGTTGTTGGTTTCCGGGTGCGGGGTGTGGCAGTAGTAACAGATCTGCGTGTTACTGACCGCTTTTGGCCCATGTGTAGTGCTGGTCGACGACATGTCGTGGCTGCTATTGACGATGTTCTTGATGCGCGAGTACTGCGCGTTCGCGCTCACCGTCAATGCCACAACCATCGCGATCAACAGGAGTAGATATGTACGTTTCATCGCGGTGAGTTCTCCTTTGTGATCTCGTTGGACTGCGTAGAAGCTGGGCCCTTAAGCTCGTTGCTCTTGCCCGGGTCACCTCCCTTCGTATCGGCCGGACGACTGGGAGCGGTGGCCACCGGGGTGGGCTTGGGCTCCTCCGTCTCTCCGTTGAGCAGTTGAAAAATCTGAATCCGTTGGTTGCTCTGGTCGGCTACGTAGATGGTGTTATTGCGGTCGATGTAGATCCCCGCCGGCAGCCAGAAGGTCCCCGGAACCTGGCCGCCGCTGCCCAGGAACATGAGCAGCCGGTTCTTCTGGTCGAAGACCTGGAAGTTGTCGAAGTCGGAATCCACCACGTAGAGGTTCTGGTAGCTGTCCAGGGCGATGCCTTTGGGCTTGAGGAAGTCGCCCCGCTTCATGCCCTGCTGGCCCAGGGTCTCTACCAGCGAGTACTCCGGGGTGAAGATCTGCACCCGGCAGTTCATGGTGTCGGTCACGTAGATCCGGCCCTGGCGGTCGAGGGCGATGTTGGTGGGGAAGTTGAACTCACCCGGCTGGTCGCCGCGCTTGCCAAACTGCCCGATCACCTCTCCCGTCTCCGGGTTATAGACCACGACCTTGTGCTGCTTGGAGTCGACCACGTAGGCCCGCTGCCGGGCCTCGTCCAGTACGACATCGGTGGGATTCACCAGTTCGCCCGTCCGCCCCAGGGTCATCACCACGTTGCCTTCGCCGTCGAAGGCCACCACGTGCTGACCCACCGGGTCCGCCACCCACACCCGGTCCCGGCTGTCTACGGTGATGCCGATGGGCACCATCAGCCGCAACTGCGGCGTGCGTCCCAGGAAGCTCACCTTCTTGTTCTTGGTGTCGAGGACGAAGACCAGGCCCTGGCCGCTGTCGGTCACGTAGATGCGGCCCTTGGAGTCGGTGGCGATGCCGTAGGGCTTCACGAAGCCGGGCTTGATGTCGCTCTTCTCGATCCCCGCCAGCCGGTCCAGAAAGCCCGCTTTCTTGGCTGGCTCCACGTCGCCCGCGCCGTAGATCGAAGCCACGTACTTGATGCGCGGCTTGTCGGGCGGCACCGGCCACACCAGGTTGACGTTCTTGGGTTCGCCGCTCTCCTTCTTCTTGCCCGCCCAGGCCGCCGCGGGAAGCAGCAGAGCCAGCAGGCCCAGCATCGCCGCCCATCTCCGCATGCGCGCTCGCGTCCGATTCGGTTTCACGGCCGTCCTCCTACTGGTGGCACTTGGTGCACAGGTCGAGGTCGTTCTTGATGTCCGCAGGCATCAGGAACTGGGCCTTCGAGCTGTGCGGCTGGTGGCAGCTCAGGCAAGTCATCTGGGTGCCCTTGGCCCGCGGGTCGGGCCCGCTGAAGGGATGGCCCATGATGGGGTGGCCGCTGGCGCCGCCCCGATCCAACCCCAGCTTGGGGGCCTTGCCGTACTCCTGCACGCTGATGGTCTGATTGCCGGGCAGAGCGACCGTGCCCGCCTCCCCGCTGATCGTCACTCCCGGTTGCTGGGTGCCGTGACAACTGAAGCAAAGCTGGATCACGGGTTGGCGCAACTGTTTGGGGTTGTCGCTGGTATGGGGATCGTGGCAGACCACGCACTGCCCCTGGTCGTAGGGCTGGTGCCGGACCGCATCCTGCGACTTCTCATGGCAGGTGAAGCACAGCTCTTCTTTGGGCGCGACCAGGTTGACCGTGGTGACGTCCTTCTCGGTCTTGACCTCGTGACAGGTGGTGCAGCCCATGGCGATGGCCGAGTGCACCGCCTTGCCCTTGGTCTTGTCTTCGTGGCAGGTGGCGCAGTCGGTGTCCTTTTCCAGGGGAACCGGGTGCTCGGCGGCCGCGACGGGGAGGGCCAATGCCAGAAACGCCAGCACCAGCGTCGAGATCTTCTTCACGCTCATACTCCAACCCCCACTCGGGGATAAGCACGAACCAAGCCGCGGAAGGGCCATCCCAGTAGGGTCGCCGACATTCGGCACAAGTGGTTTAGACTCAGTTACTTAGGTATCACCAAGAGAAGCCCTCCACCTGCTCGCTGTGGCGTTTTTCAACGAGGAAATGGGCCTTCTTCCGCACCTCAAGGTGAAATACCCCACCTCCAGCCGCCGTCACCTGACCCGGTCCCAGCGGCGGAAAGGCCGAAATTAGGGCTAGCCCTTTCCTTCGTTCGACTTAGGTGTTCTCGCCCATGGTCGGCCCGCGCAGAGGGTCATATGGCCCACT
Source organism: Terriglobales bacterium (assembly GCA_035519175.1). GTDB lineage: Bacteria > Acidobacteriota > Terriglobia > Terriglobales > Acidobacteriaceae > DASPRL01. Next base: position 457 of record DATIWW010000196.1, on the reverse strand, counting down.
CCCAAGACCGTCGCCTCGGCTGGGTTGCCGGCTCATCAAGTTGACCCGGCAGGAGTTAGCGGGCGCACGTCACTCTGGCTTGTGACGTGCTTTTCAGCCAGGGCGGAGGGTTGGGTATGGCTGCGAATCTCCATTCCCGGCGCCAGCGCGCGTGGCAGAGCCTGGCCTCGGTGCGCACCGGCATCATTCTCCTCATTCTGGTCGGCGCGGTGGCCGCCGCCGGCACAGTCATCCTCCAGCGGCCCGCCACCGATCCCGACCAGATCCAGCGCGCCTATTCTCCCGGGCTGCTGCGCTGGCTCGACGCTCTGGGTCTGACCAACGTCTTCCATAGTTGGTGGTTCGCGTTGCTGCTGGCGCTGCTCAGCCTGAGCATCGTGCTGGCCTCCATCGAGCGCTTTCCCACCGCCTGGCATTACTTCGCGCGGCCCTATCGCCGGCCGGAGCCGCACTTCCG
>DATIWW010000195.1:0-4934 GCA_035519175.1 Terriglobales bacterium | reverse complement strand
AAGCCCAAAGCCGGATGCGCGGCTCCCTCTTACACAATCCGCAATCTGCCAACTCCCTCTCCGGATCGACTGCGCATTTCCCGCAGCGCGCCGTTTGTCTCGACTCGCCGTTCCTTGAAAACTCTCACAGCCCGGCGCTACGCGCCCCCGCCGCAGTCGCACGTTCACTACTCGGCCAACGAGTACTGGGTGAAGGCCGCCTCGCTGCTGCACACGTCATCTCCAGCCACATGCACGGCAGCGCCGCCTTCCCCGCCCCGGGCTCGGCCACCACCGTGCCGGGGAAGGGCAACTGCCAGCAGCCGCAGAACCCGCTCAACTCGGCGCCCATCCAGCGCGCTCTCTGGATCGCCATGGACGAGTGGGTCACCGAGGGCAAGGAGCCGCCGCGCACCGAGGTGCCCAGGCTCTGGAACGGAACGCTGGCCCGGCCGCTTCCCCAATCGGGGATGGGCTTCCCGAACATTCCGGGCGTGACCTACACCGGCCTGAAGACCACCCGCTACCGGTTCAACCTCGGGCCCCTCTTCTATTCCGAGGGCATCGCCACCATCAACCCGCCGCTGATCACGCCGCCCTACGAGGACAACCCCGCCAACGGGCCCATCTATCCCAGCTTCATCCCCAGGACCGACAGCGACGGCAACGACATCGCCGGCGTCCGCATGGCTGACATCTCCGTGCCCATGGCGACGTACACCGGCTGGGCGCTGCGCCCGGCGCCGTGGACGAACGACGGATGCGAAAGCTCGGGGCAATTCATCCCCTTCGCCAGGACGAAGGCCGCCCGCCAGGCCTCGGGCGATCCCCGTCTTTCCGCCGAGGAGCGCTACTCCTCGCTCAACGAGTACGGGGCGAAGATCGGCGAAGCCCTGCAGCGCCTGGTCGACCGGCGCCTGCTCCTCTGCGAGGACTTCGGCCCCGAGTTCGACCGGCTGATCCAGCAGATGGGCAAGACCACCGGCGGCCTGACCAATGCCGACGGCTCCACTCCCGTGGCGCCGACCTGCGTTCCGGCCGAACAGCAGCACCACCACCATCACCATTGGGGCTGGGACGACGACTGAGCGCTCCTGAGTGCGCCTGGAGGCGCGACGTGCTACGCCACGCCTCCATGCGCATCGTTTCCCCCGCCGAGGCCGTGGCCGGGATCCGCTCCGGGCAGTCGCTCTTCCTCCACGGCGGCGCCGCCACGCCCTCCGTCCTCCTCGAGGCCCTCACCGCCCGCGCCGCGGACCTGCGCGAGGTCCGCATCCACCACCTGCACGCGGAGGGGCCCGGCCCGCACCTCGCCGTCCACGTGGCGGACAGCTTCCGGCACGTGGCGCTGTTCATCGGGAGCAATTCCCGCGCCGCCATCCGCGAGGGGCGGGCCGAATACGTCCCGGTGTTCCTCTCCGACATCCCCCAGCTCTTCGCCCGCCGCGACATCCCCCTCGACGCCGCCCTGATCAACGTCAGCCCGCCCGACGCCCACGGCTTCTGCTCGCTCGGCGTCTCGGTGGACATCGCCCAGCCCGCGGTGCGCGCGGCGAAGACGGTGATCGCCCAGCTCAACCGGGCCATGCCCCGCACGCACGGTGACGCCTTCGTCCACGTCTCCAACATCGACCTGGCGGTGGAGGCCGACGTTCCCCCGTACAGGCTGCACTTCGACCCGCCGGACGACGTGGAGCGGCGCATCGGCGAGTACATCGCCGACCTGGTGCGAGACGGCTCCACCCTGCAGCTGGGCATCGGCGCCATCCCTTCGGCCGTGGCCCTGGCCCTGCGCGACAAGCGCGACCTGGGGGTGCACACTGAGATGTTCACCGACGCGGTGGTCGACCTGGTGGAGCGGGGCGTGGTCACCGGCGCCCGCAAGGAGATCAACCGCGGCAAGGTGGTGGCCGCCTTCCTCATGGGCAGCGAGCGCCTCTACAAGTTCGTGGACGACAACCCCATGGTGGAGATGCGCCCCACCGACTACACCAACGACAGCGCGGTGATCCGCCGCTTCCGCAAGATGGTGGCCGTCAACTCCGCCATCGAGATCGATCTCTCCGGCCAGGTGTGCGCCGACTCCATCGGCGCCCAGCTCTACAGCGGCGTGGGCGGGCAGATGGACTTCATCCGTGGCGCGGCCCTGGCCGAGGAGGGGCTGGCCATCATCGCGCTCCCCTCCAGCGCCCAGGGCGGCAAGCGCTCTCGCATCGTGGCCACCCTGCAGCCGGGGGCCGGAGTGGTGACCACGCGGGCCCACGTGCAGACCGTGATCACGGAGTGGGGCGTGGCCCGGCTGCACGGCCGCAGCATCCCGCAGCGGGCGCGCGCCCTGATCGACATCGCCCATCCGGACTTCCGCGAGGACCTGCTGCGGGACGCCCACGCCCTCCACTGGCTCTGACGGGCTATTCGCTCCGCCGGCGCCAGAGCCCCCAGGCCCAGGCCGCCACCACCACCGCCAGGCAGATCGAGCCGAGCAGCACGTAGCGGCCCACGATCTGGTCCGTCGACCAGCGGTACGTCTCCTGCAGCACGCTGGGGTCGCTCAAGCCCACGCCCTCGTTCATCCCGAAGGGGATCCGGTCGGTGTCGCTGCGCGCGCCCCACCAAAGCGCGAAGGCGTCGGCGAAAGCCGCCGCGCCGATGGCCAGAAAGCCCCAGCGCAGCCACCCCTGCTTCAGGGCGCTCTCTTCGGGCGCGTAGACCGTGAGCATGAGGAAGGCGCCGATCACCAGGCAGCCGCCGTCGCCCATGAAGACGATCACCTGGCGCGCCCCGTCCACGGAGAGCAGAAGGGTGCAAAAGAGTTGCAGGCCGAGCAGGACCAGGAGCGCAGTGCTCAGCCGCCGCCGCTCCGCGCGCCAGGTGAGGAAGGCGCCCGCGGCCAGGGCGGCGAAGACGAGGAAGCCGAAGAGCCCGGAGCGCGAGGTCGCCATGGGCGTCAGCCAGGGGCCGGGAAAGGCGGGAAATCCGCACAGCCAGGCGGCGGTGGCGTGGCCCACCTCGTGCACCCACATGCTGAGGAAGACGCGGACCAGGAAGTGGCCGGGCCCGGTGGCGACGAGGAGGAAGAAGACCGCCAGCGCCGAGGGGATGGCCCAGGTGCGCAGCCGCCCCTCCAGCCGCGCCTCGGAGACCTCCCACTCGCTCTCCACGCTCAGCGCTCTCGCGCCCGCGGGGGGGGTTCCGCGGCGCCGGTGGCCGGACCTTCCAGCATCGCCGCCCGCTCCTCCAGCGGATTCCGCTCGGGCAAGGCCGGCGCTCCCAGCGCCCGCTCCATGGATGCCAGCCGCCCCTCGATGGCCGCCAGCCGCGCTTCCAGGCGCAGGGGAACCGCCTTCTCCTCCAGGTCCATCTCCCGCATGCGCAGCTTGTAGCTGGTGCGCAGCCAGATGATGCCCAGGGGAATGGTGGCCAGCGCCAACAGCCCGAGCGCGGGCTCGAGCGCCTTCACCAGCAGGCTGAACGACACCGGATCCATGCACCCTTCCTATCCGGCGCCGCCGCCTGCAGGCAAGAAACCCACGTCCTGCTCACCAGACCGTACACCGGTTTTGCGGGGCCATGGGCGCCCCGGCCTGGCAGGAGAACGCCTTGGCGAACTCCGGGTTGTCGGAGAGCGGCCCGTTCACCCGCCACTGCGCGGTGGAATGGGGATTGTTCTGGGCCTGCAGCCGGGCCGCCTCCGGCCGGTAGTTCGTGCACCAGGTCTGGGCGAAGGCGACGAAGAAATCCTGCTCCGTCTTCGCCTCCAGAGTTCCTCCCCGCTTCTCCCGCAGGGCGGCCAGCGCCAGCTTCACCCCGCCGATGTCCGCGATGTTCTCCCCCAGGGTGAGGTGCCCGTTCAGCTTCACGTCCTCCACCGCGGTGTAGCCGTCGTACTGCTTCGCCACGCACTCCGCCCGCTCCTTGAAGGCGTCGTTGACCGGCTTGGACCACCACTCGTGCAGGTTCCCGTCCCCGTCGAACTGCCGTCCTTCGTCATCGAAGCCGTGGGTGAGCTCGTGGCCCATCACCATGCCCATCCCGCCGTAGTTGGCCGGCTGCGGCGCGTCGGTCTTGAAGAAGGGCGGCTGCATGATCCCCGCCGGGAACACCATCTCGTTCATCGAGGGGTCGTAGTAGGCGTTCACCGTGGGCGGGGTCATCCCCCACTCGTTGCGGTCCACCGGCTTGCCGATCTTGTCCAGGTCGCGCCTGGTCTCGAACCGCGCCGCCTCGGCCACGTTGGCCAGCAGCGAGTCCTTGCCGATCTCCATGGTGGAGTAATCGCGCCACTTCGCCGGGTAGCCCACCTTGTTGTTGATCTTCCGCAGCTTCTCCCTGGAGGCGGCGCGCGCGGCGTCGTCCATCCATTCCACCTGGGCCAGGTTGCGCTCGAAGGCCCCCTCGATGCCCTCGATCAAGTCCTTGGCCATGCTCTTGCCCTCGTCGCCCAGAGTGGTGGTGACGAAGGTGCGCCCCAGCGCCTCGCCCAGGGCCCGGTCGGTCATCTGCACGCAGCGCTTCCAGCGGGGGAGGATGGCCTTGGCCCCGGTGAGCGCCTTGGTGAGGCGGAAGCGCTCCTCCACGAACCCCTTGCCCAGGGTGTTCGCCGAGGATTCGAGCAGCTTCCAGCGCAGGTAGGTGCGGACGTCGCCCATCTTCTTCTTGTCGGCGACCAGCTTGTCCATCCCGGCGAAGAAGTCGGGGACCAGCACGTTGATCGCCTGCACAGAGGGCGCCCCCAGCTCCTCGAAGTACGTGTCCCAGAGGAAGTGCGGCGCCGCCTTCTTCAGGCCGGCGCGATCGAGGCGGTGGTAGATCTTGTTCGGGTCCCGCCGCTCCACCTTGTCCATGGAGGCCTTGGCCAGCGCGGTCTCGATGGACATCACGGCCTGCGCCTGCTTCTTCGCCGTCCCTTCCTGCTCGCCGGCCAGCTCCAGCATCTTCGCCACGTGGTCCTGGTA
>DATIWW010000194.1:0-6406 GCA_035519175.1 Terriglobales bacterium | reverse complement strand
CTCATGCCGCCGCCGCAGACGTACACCCCGGGCTCAGCCTCCTCGGCCGCGGGCTGCGCCATCTCCCGCTCCGCCATGACGCGGTACTCGCGCACCATGTTCGGCCAGGCGAAATCGAGCGCCACCACCTCTTCCGGCTGCAGGCGGATGGCCAACGGGTTCTGGGAGCAATCGATGCGCGGATTCACCAGAGAATCGAACTTGAACTCCACCCCCAGCTCCTCCTCCGCGAAGCGCCGCATGGCCGGGACCTCGTGGCGGTTGATGCGGGTGGAGACGGTCTTCAGCTTCAGGGGAACGCCGCGCTCGCGCAGCAACTGGATGCCGCGGAGGCAGCGCGCGTGCGAGCCCGGCACCCCGGTCATGGCCTCATAGGTCTCCCGCGTCCGCCCGTAGAGGGTGATCTCCACCACGAAGGGGGGCCATTCCGCGAGGTGGTCGGCGATCTTCTCGTGGATGAGCGTGCCGTTGGTGAACAGGGTGATCAGGAAGCCCTTCTGCTTGGCATAGGTGTAGATCTCGAGAAAGTCCGTGCGCGCGAAGATCTCCCCGCCGGTGTAGAGCAGCCAGAGGCACCCAAGATCGGAGCACTCATCCAGCAGGCGGAAGTGCTCGGCGGTGGTGAGTTCGCGCTCGCGGGCGGCGCGGTCCGCCATGGGCAGATTGTTGTAGCAGTGGAGGCACCCGAGCGGGCAGCGGCGCGTGACCTCGATGGAGACTTCCAGGGCCTCACGGCGGCCGGCAAAACGTTGGTGGATAGAACGGCTGAACTCGCCGTACGACTTCGAAATCATCCCTTCCCCTCCGCGGGTTCGCGGGGAGAGGGTGCTGGATCGGCGGGCGCCGGCGCGCATTGCACCAGGCCCAGTTGGCTCATCTCGCGCAGGAAGCGCTCCACGTCGGCACGCGCATCGCGGCCCGCCAGGTCATAGTCCTGCTCCAGGACGCCGGCCAGTTCGGCTGCGGTCTTTTCTGCGGCCAGGGCTTCCCAAAGCGTGGCGCCGCTGCCATTCAGGCTGTAGAGGCTGGTGAGATCACCCACGCCACGCCGCACCGGCACGATCAGCAGCTCCCCGCCGATCCCGCGCGCCACTACCGAACGGGAGCGGACAAAGCGGTCGGGGGGGACCTGCGTGACGGGCCTGGAAGTGCACGTTGAACTACGAGCCATGGGCCTCCTGCTGAAGAAGCCGGTCGAACAAAGTGCCCGCATTATAGCATCGGAACCCAGCGATCAGGGCGGTCGCTCGGGGCCCAGATTGCAATCCGGGAGGGTTCCGGCTAGCCTCTAGGCGGGAGCAGAGCTTGTCCGCGGAGGCGAGATGGCGGCAGCGACCTATCCCGCGCTTTACCAGGTCAACACGCGCGTCTGGCTGACGGAATTGGGCCGCGGCCTGGGCCGCCCCGCTACCCTCGACGACATCCCCGAGACTGAGCTCGACCGCTTCGCTCAGCGCGGCTTCGACTGGCTGTGGTTCCTGAGCGTCTGGCAGACCGGCCCGGCGGGGCAGCAGGTGTCGCGCAGCCGCCCGGACTGGCGCCGGGAATTCCAGGAAGTCCTGCCCGACCTCCGCGACGAGGACATCGCCGGCTCGGGCTTCGCCGTCACCGGCTACAGCGTGCCCAGCGGCCTGGGCGGCGAGGCCGCTCTCGCCCGCCTGCGCCAGCGCCTGCGCCGGCGCGGCCTGCGGCTGATGCTCGACTTCGTCCCCAACCACACCGGGCTGGACCATCCCTGGGTGCAGACCCACCCCGAGTATTACGTCGCCGGAACCGCCGCCGACCTGGCGCGCGCGCCGCAGAACTATGTCCGTCTCCAGGGCCCGCGCGGGGAACTGATCCTGGCGCACGGGCGCGATCCCTACTTCGACGGCTGGCCCGACTCGCTGCAGCTCGACTACAGCAATCCCGCCACCCAGGAGGCGATGCTGGCAGAGCTGGTGAAGGTGGCGGGGCAGTGCGACGGGGTGCGCTGCGACATGGCCATGCTGCTGCTACCCGAGGTCTTCGAGCGCACCTGGGGCCGGCGGGCGGCGCCCTTCTGGCCGCGCGCCCTCCCGCGCGTGCGCGCGCAGTTCCCGGACTTTTGTTTCCTGGCGGAGGTCTACTGGGAGCTGGAATGGACGTTGCTCGAGCAGGGCTTCGATTTCGCCTACGACAAGCGGCTCTACGACCGGCTGCGCGCGGGCCAGGCGCGGCCGGTGCGCGAGCATCTCCACGCCGGGCTGGACTACCAGAATCACCTGGCGCGCTTCCTGGAGAACCACGACGAGCCTCGCGCCGCGGCCGTGTTCCCGGCGGGGATGCACGAGGCCGCGGCCACCATCACCTTCCTCACGCCCGGCCTCCGCTTCTTCCACCAGGGACAATTCGAGGGCCGGCGCACGCGCATCCCGACGCACCTCATCCGCGGTCCGGAAGAGCAGGTGAACGCCGTCCTGCGGCGTTTCTACGAAGACCTGCTGGCGGTGCTGCGGCGGCCGGAGGTGCGGGACGGGGAGTGGCGGTTGCTGGAGTGCGTGCCCGCCTGGGAGGGCAACGGCTCGCATGATGCCCTGATCGCCTTCGCCTGGCAGGGCGCGGGCGGCGAGCGCCTCTTGGTCTGCGTCAACTACGCCGCGCATCAGAGTCAGGGCTACGTGCGCCTCCCGCTCCCCGGGTTGGAGGGAAGGCGGTGGCGGCTGCAGGACCTGCTGAGCGAGGCGCGCTACGAGCGCGACGGGAGCGACCTCGCGGCCCGCGGGCTCTACCTGGATGTGCAGCCCTGGCAGCGCCACGCCTTCGCGATGATGGGGGAGTAGGCGGGTGGCGCCCGGAGGTGAGTTGCGGCCGAGCGGCTGCGCCCCGCCCGGCGGAGGCGTCGCCGGCTGCCGCCGCTCCGCCACGGCCGGAGGCGTTTCTAGGGCACCGGGCATGGCTTGACCTTCCAGATCTCGGTGGCGTACTCGGCGATGGTGCGGTCGCTGGAGAACTTCCCCGAGGCAGCCACGTTCAGGATGGCGGTGCGCGCCCAGGCCTCGGGATCGGCGTACAGCTCGCACAGCCGCTGGTCGGCTTCCAGGTAGAAAGCCAGGTCGGCGAGGTGCATGTAGAAGTCGTGCTCCAGGAGGACGGGGCGCAGGGGCTCGAAGACCCCGGGTTCGTTCCGGCTGAAGTGGTCGGAGAAGATCAGGTCGAGGGCGGCGTGGGTCTCGGGCTCGCGCTCGTAGTGCCAGCGCGGGCTGTACCAGGCGCGGCTGCCCGCTACCTGCTCGGCGGTGAGGCCGAAGAGAAAGAGGTTCTCTTCGCCGGCCTCCTCGGCCATCTCGATGGTGGCGCCGTCGCGGGTGCCCAGGGTCAGCGCCCCGTTCATCATGAACTTCATGTTGCTGGTGCCGCTGGCCTCGTAGCCGGCGGTGGAGATCTGGTTGGAGACGTCGCTGGCGGGGATCAGCCGCTCCGCCAGGGAGACGCAGCAGTCGGGCAGGAACAGCACCTTCAGGCGGCCGCGGGTGGCGGGATCGCTGTCGAGGGTCCCGGCCAGGTTGTGGACGAGCTTGATGATGAGCTTGGCCAGGCGATAGGCGGGCGCGGCCTTGCCGGCGAAGAAGAAGGTGCGCGGCTCGATCGCGAGCCCGGGATCCTGCCGCAGCCGGTTGTACCACACCACGATGCGCAGCGCGTTCAGCAGTTGCCGCTTGTACTCGTGGATGCGCTTGATCTGGCAGTCGAAGATGCTGTCGGGATCCACGCTGAGGCCGGAGGCCGCTTGCAGCCAGGCGGCGAACTGCCGCTTGGCCTCGCGCTTGGCCTTGAGGAAGGCGGCGCGGAAGCTCTTGTCGCCGGCCAGCGGCTTCAGCCGGGCGAGCTGCCCCAGGTCGCGGATCCAGCCCTCGCCGATGCCGTCGGTGATGACGCGGGAGAGCGCCGGATTGGCCAGCAGCAGCCAGCGCCGCGGGGTCACCCCGTTGGTCTTGTTGTTGAAGCGCTCCGGGTACATCTCGGCCAGGTCGCGGACGGTCATGGAGCGCAGCAGGTGGGAGTGGATCTCGGCCACGCCGTTGGTGCTGTGCGAGCCCACGATGGCCAGGTTGGCCATGCGCACCTTGCGCGGCGCGCTCTCCTCGACCAGGCTCACGCGCGACACTTTCTCGTCGTCGCCGGGGAAGCGCTGCCGGACCTCGTCGAGCAGCCGCCGGTTGATCTCGAAGATGATCTCCAGGTGGCGCGGGAGCATCAGCTCGAACCAGGCCAGCGGCCACTTCTCCAGGGCCTCGGGCAGCAGAGTGTGGTTGGTGTAGGCCAGGGTCCTGCGGGTGAGCTCCCAGGCCTGCTCCCAGTCCAGGTGCGCCTCGTCCACCAGGAGGCGCATCAGTTCGGGCACGGCCAGGGTGGGATGGGTGTCGTTGAGCTGGATGGCCACCTTCTCCGGCAGCGCCTCCCAGCCGTTGCCGGCGCGGCGGAAGCGGCGCACCAGGTCGGCCAGCGAGCAGGCGACCAGGAAGTACTCCTGCAGGAAGCGCAGCCCCTGCCCCATGCTGGTCGAGTCGTCGGGATAGAGCACGCGGGTCACGGAGTCGGCGGCCAGGCTCTCGGTCATGGCGGCCACGAAGTCGCCGCTGGAGAACTCCTGGAAGTCGAAGAGGTCGGGGGCCGCCGCCGCCCACAGCCGCAGCGTATTGATGGTCTTGCCGCCGTAGCCCACCACCGGGCGGTCGAAGGGGATGCCGAGCACGCTCGAAGGGCGCGCCGAGACCACGCGCAGGCTTCCGCCGTGCAATTCGAAGGAGCAGTTCAGTCTGATCTCCACCTGCTCGTCCAGGCGCTTGACCTCCCAGGGATCGGGATGCAGGAGCCAGTGGTCCGGCCGCTCCCGCTGCCAACCGTCCTGGATGGTCTGGTGGAAGATGCCGTACTCATAGCGCAGGCCGTAGCCCATGGCGGGGATGGCGAGCGTGGCCATGGAGTCGAGGAAGCAGGCGGCCAGGCGCCCCAGCCCGCCGTTCCCCAGGCCGGCGTCGGGTTCCTGCTCGACCACCTCCAGCCAGTCCAGGTTCTTCTGCTTGATGGCCTGCTTGACCACGGGATCGAGCAGCAGGTTGGTGAGGTTGTTGGCCAGCGAGCGCCCCAGGAGGAACTCCATGGAAAGGTAGTAGACGCGCTTGGCGTTCTTCTGGCGGTAGGTGCTCTCGGTGAGCAGCCAGCGCTGCGAGAGGAGGTCGCGCAGGGAGCGGGCGCAGGCCTCGTAGCGCTCGCGCGCGCCCGCCGCCTTCACGTCCACCACGTTGTCGAAGAGCAGGTGGCGCTCGTAGAGCGCGTTGGCCTCGCCCGAGAACTGCACCGGGCCGCAGCCGTACTGCCGGAGAAGCCGTGCCAGGCGCTCGGATTCCGGCGGCTGGGGAAACGCCGTCACCTTGGGCTTGTCCGCCGGACTCTGCTTGTGGAGCGTGTTCTTCGGGTTCATCGGAGTGCCCTCCGTGGGAAAGTGCGGCCGACACCAATCCCCGCGGCCCGCCCGGCCAGCAGCGGGGGACCGGCGCTCACACTTGCAGGTTAGGAGCCAGCAGGCATGCCGGCCAACTGGCAAAAGTCCTAGGGGCGCGCGACGGGACAGGCGGCAGGACGCTCAGGCCACCTTGTCATCTTTCTTCGCTGCCGTGGCCGCGGGCGCTTTGAGGAACGCGGACTCTTTGCCGATCTCCAGCGCCCGCTGAGGATCCAGGATGCCGAAGAGCTGGATGAGCTTGGCCACCAGCCCGGTCCAGCCGGTCTGATGGCTGGCGCCCAGCCCGGCGCCGTTGTCGCCGTGGAAGTATTCGTAGAACAGGATGTAGTCGCGCCAGTGCGGATCGCTCTGGAACTTCTCCGTGCCGCCGTAGACGGGCCGCCGGCCATGCTGGTCGCGGGTGAAGGTGCGGGTGAGCCGGCCGGAGATCTCCTTGCCCACCTCGAAAAGGTTCATCAACTTGCCGGAGCCCGTGGGGCACTCGATCTTGAAGTTGTCGCCGTAGTACAGATAGAAGTTCAGCAGCGCGCGGATGAGGAGCACGTTGACCGGCATCCAGACCGGGCCCCGCCAGTTGGAGTTGCCGCCGAACATGCCGGTGTTGGACTCCGCGGGCAGGTAATCCACGCGGTACTCCTGGCCGCCTACGTTCAGGACGAACGGGTGTTGCTCGTGGAACTTGGAGAGCGAGCGGATGCCGTAGGGGCCGAGGAACTCGTTCTCGTCGAGCATCCTGCTCAGGATGCGGCGCAGCCGTTCCGGGTTGAGCAGGGCCAGGATTCCGCGCTCAGCCACTCCGAAGTGCCCCGAGCCGGTGGGGTGGATGGTCTCCTTGAGTTCCGGGATCCGGCGCATGCGCTCCGCGATCAGGGCCAAGACACCCCGCTCGGCGACACCAAGATGACCTGGACCCGTCGGATG
>DATIWW010000193.1:0-4916 GCA_035519175.1 Terriglobales bacterium | reverse complement strand
ACCGGAGACCGCGCGAGCTCACCTGGGTGAGCGGCATGGTGCTGCTCTTCCTGGTGATGGGCTTCGGTTTTAGCGGCTACCTGTTGCCCTGGAACACGCTGGCGTTCTTCGCCACCAAGGTGGGTACCGACATCGTCGACCAGGTGCCCTTGGTCGGACATCCCATCATGATCTTCCTGCGCGGCGGGCCGGAGGTGACGGGCGCTACCCTGACGCGCTTCTTCGGCTTCCACGTGGCGGTGCTGCCCGGCTTGGTCACCGTGCTCATCACCGTCCACCTCATGCTGATCCAGTGGTTCGGCATCAGCGTGCCGCCCGGCCAGGAGCCCGACTGGAAAGCCCTGCCCAAAGAGCAGCGCGAGATGCCCTTCTTTCCCAACTTCTTCCTGCGGGAACTGATGGCGTGGTACGCCGCCCTGGGAGTCCTGGGGGCGCTGGCCGCGCTCTTTCCCTGGGAACTGGGGAGCAAAGCGGATCCCTTCGGATCCGCTCCCGCCGGCATCCGTCCGGAGTGGTACTTCTTGTTCATGTTCCAGACCCTCAAACTGATTCCCGCCAAGATCTGGTTCATTCCCGGGGAGGTCCTGGGCATCCTGTCCTTCAGCGTGGCTGGACTGCTGTGGCTGCTGCTCCCCTTCTTTGACCGCGATCCCGGGGGCCGGTCGCGGCGGTGGATCACCGGGATCGGTGTTTTTGCCCTGAGTTACATTGTAGTGATGACGATATACGCTTACGTCGCGAAATAAGGGGACGGAACCAGTGCAATCGCTGGTCGACAAGCCGGAACATCGGGCGCAGGGTAACAGCCAGGCCACCGTGGCCGCCTGGCTCGTCCTCGGCCTGCTGTGCCTGGCGGGATGGAGCTGGCCGGCGCGCGCAGCGGCCCAAGCGAAGCCGGCGCCCGCGGTCAATACCTGCCTGGACTGTCACTCCAGCCTGGACAAGCCCCTGGGCATCGACAAGGACCGCTACGCCTCCGATGTCCATGCCCAGCACGGACTCACTTGTGCCAGTTGTCACGGCGGCGATCCCGCCAAGGACGATCAGGACGCCATGAGCAAGGCCGCCGGCTTCAAAGGCAAGCCCGACCGCAAGCAGATCCCCGAACTGTGCGGCTCCTGCCACGCCAACGCCGCCTACATCCACCAGTTCAATCCCTCGCTGCGCACCGACCAGTTGGCGCAATACAAGACCAGCGTGCACGGGCAGCGGCTGGCCCAGGGAGACACTAAGGTGGCAGTGTGCACCGATTGCCACAGCGTGCACGGCATCCTGCCGGCCAGCGACTCGCGCTCCAGCGTGCATCCGCTCAACGTGGCCGGCACCTGCGCGCGCTGCCACGCCGACGCAGCCTACATGAAGGAGTACAAGATCCCCACCGACCAGTTCGCCGGCTACAGCGCCAGCGTGCACCACGCCGCCATGGTCGAGCGTGGCGACCTGAGCGCTCCCACCTGCAGCACCTGCCACGGCAACCATGGCGCGGCGCCGCCGGGCGTCGGTTCCGTGGAGAACGTGTGCTCCACCTGCCACGTCTTCCAGGCCCAGTTGTTCGACCAGAGCCCGCACAAGGCCGCCTTTGCCGCCGCCAGCCTGCCCTCCTGCGTCACCTGCCACAGCAACCACCGCATCGCCCATCCCAGCGACGCCTACCTGGGCACGGGGCCGCAGTCCATCTGCAGCAACTGCCATTCGCCGGGAGACGCCGGCCTGGCTGCGGCGGTCGCGATGCAGCAGGACCTGGGCAAGCTGGAGCTGGCCATCGCCGGTTCGGACGAGGTGCTGGACCGCGCCGAGAGCTCCGGCATGGAGGTCAGCCAGGCGATGATGGACCAGGCGCAGGCGCGTGACGCCCTGACCAAGGCGCGGGTGACGGTGCACACCTTCCAGCCGGCGCGCGTGCAGGCGGACATCCAGCCGGGCCTGCAGATCGCTGCGAAAGATCTGCGGGCCGGCGAGCAGGCGCTCAAGGAGCGCGACTACCGGCGCCTGGGCTTGGGCGTTTCGCTGCTGGCCATCGTCCTGGCCATGACAGGTCTGCGGCTCTACATCCGCCAGATCGAGTCCGGGGACCGCAGCCCGCGCTCGTGAAAGCCGCTTCGGAGCAGGGGCGGCCTGTGATTGCAGTCACAACCACGGGTGAGCCACCTCACAGTCGCTTGCCCACATCCCCGGGGCACAATAGAGCAGCCTCGTGGAGGAACCATGAGGCAGGCGATCCTGACCGCAGTGCTTGTCCTGAGAGCGATGGCGCTGCTTCCCAGCTCGGCGCTGGCGGGCGGCGGCGGGGATCGGATCAGGAGAGCACTCAGGCCCCGATGTCGGGGGGCGGTTCGCGATCGCGGGAACGAGGCGGAGTGCAAGGAACCCGGCCGATTCTCGCAGGGATGCTGCTGCTGGCGGCGAGCGTAGCGCTCTTCGCCGCCCCCAGGCCCCAGCTCAAGAGCAGCGATTGCCTGGCCTGCCACAGCGATCCCACGCTGGCCCGGATCATCGAGGGCAAGCCCCAGAGCCTGGCGGTCAACCAGGAGCACTTCAAGGCCTCGGTGCACGGCGGGCTGGAGTGCACCGACTGCCACAGCGATGTGACCAGCGCGCCGCACGAAACCCCGCCGGCGAAGGTCTCCTGCGCCCAGTGTCACTCTGACGAGGACGCCGCCTACAAGACCAGCGTGCACGGCGTAGCCCGCCAGGACGGCAACCACCGCGCCGCCACTTGTCTGGATTGCCACGGCGACGCGCATGAGATCCTCTCCTCCTCCGACGCCAACTCGCGCACCTCGCACCACAACATCCCCGCGACCTGCGGCACCTGCCACGGGCAGCGCTTTGTGATGGAGTCCAGCGGGCTGAGTGCCCAGCCGTTCCTCAGCTATCAGCAGAGCGTGCACGGCAGGGCGGTGGCCGAGGGCTCGGCCAAGGCGGCGGTGTGTACCGACTGTCACCATGCCCACGATATCCTGGCCGCCGGCAACCCCAAGTCCTCCATCTTCAAGATGAACGTCCCCGGAACCTGCGGGCAATGCCATCAGGACGTGGAGAAGCAATTCGTGCAGAGCATCCACGGGGTGGCACTGAAGCGCGGCAACAGCCTGGCGCCGAGTTGCACCGACTGCCACGGTATCCACACCATCAAGGCGCCCAGCAACCCGACTTCCTCGGTCTCGGCGCAGGCCATCGCGCGCACCACCTGTGCCCGCTGCCACGAAGGCGTGCGCCTGACCCAGGAGCTGGGTGTGCCCGGCGGCCGGGTCTCGAGCTACCGCGACAGCTATCACGGCATGGCTTCGCAACTGGGCTCGACGGTGGTGGCCAACTGCGCCTCCTGCCACGGCGTGCACAACATCCTGCCCTCCAGCGACCCGCGCTCCACCATCAACAAGGCCAACCTGGTCGCCACGTGCGGCAAGTGCCACCCCGGAGCCAGCGCCGATTTTGTGCGCGGCAACGTGCACGTGGGTGCGCCGCTTTCCGCGGACATGGGCAGCATCGCGGTGCGCTGGATCCGCTGGTTTTATGTGCCGCTGATCGTGCTGACCATCGGCGGTATGCTGCTGCACAATCTCCTGGTGTGGCGGCGCAAGACCCTGGAGCGCCGTAACGCCCATCCTCGGACGGTGGTGCGGATGGACCTGCGGCAGCGTCTCCAGCACGCGGTCCTGCTGCTCAGCTTCCTCACCCTGGTGCTGACCGGTTTTGCCCTGAAGTACCCCGATAGCTGGCTGGGATGGATCTTCAGCGAGAGCGTGCGCCGCATCGTCCACCGTATCGCGGGGGTGGTGCTCATCGCCGGCGGCCTCTATCACCTCTTCTACCTGGCCTACGATCGCGACGGGCGAAGGCTGGTGCGGGACCTCCGCCCCGCCCGCAAGGACATCTACGACCTGCTCGACACCCTGCGCTACTATCTGGGCGTGAGCCCGCGCAAGCCGCTGTACGCGCGCTTCAGCTACGGCGAGAAGGCGGAGTACTGGGCTGTGGTCTGGGGAACGATCGTCATGGGGCTGACCGGGCTGATGATGTGGTTCCAGGTGAACGTGGGCCGGTTCCTGGCGCGCTGGTACGTGGACGCGGCCACCGCCATCCACTTCTACGAGGCGGTGCTGGCCACCCTGGCCATCGTGGTCTGGCACTTCTACAGCGTCATCTTCGATCCCGACGTCTACCCGGTGAACTGGGCCTTCTGGGATGGGCGCGTCTCGGTCGAGCACTACCAGGAGGAGCACCCGCTGGCGTGGGAGGAGGCGGCGCCGTCGATGGTGGAGGCGCCCGCTGCCGAAGCGGACGAGGCGGAACCGGTCAGCCACAAGGGCCCGCCGGGATAGATCTCGCAACCAGTCCGCATCCAAAGTGACGCAGGAGGGCTGAGCTTGCACGATCACCAGCAGCCCGGGCCCCAGTAAGGAGAACGACCGATGAGCGGAGAGGAAAAGAAAGAGACCCCAGGAGCTCCGGCCGCGCCGCCCCCCGAGGCACCCGTGCGGCGCCCCAGCCTGGTCCGCAACCTGATCAGCCTGAGCGGGGCGGTCATCATGTTCGTCGCCCTGGCCAACATCCTCTTCTTGTTCCTGGTGGAGTCGGTGGGAGGCCGGTCGCGGCCCTACCTGGGAATCTTCGCTTACATGGTCTTTCCCACCGTGCTGGTCCTCGGCCTCTTGCTGGTGCCCGTGGGGATGCTGCTGGAGCGGCGGCGGCGGCGCAAGCTGGCGCCCGGCTTGGCGGCCCTGCCGCGCATCGACTTCAACAACCCGCACCACCGCAACGTCTTCGGCGTCTTTGCCAGCATGATCATCGTCTTTCTCCTGCTGAGCGCGGTCGGCAGTTACCGGGCCTATGAGTTCACCGACTCGGTGGGATTCTGCGGGCAGCTCTGCCACAACGTGATGAACCCCGAGTTCACCGCCTATTCCGCCTCA
>DATIWW010000192.1:0-3139 GCA_035519175.1 Terriglobales bacterium | reverse complement strand
CCCTGACCCCTGACCCCTGACCCCTGACTCCTGACTCCTGACTACTCCAAAAGCATGGTCAGCAGCGCCATCCTCACGTACAGCCCATTCGCCGCCTGGCGGAAGTACAACGCCCGGGGATCATCATCCACCGTCTTGTCCAGTTCGACGGTGCGGGGCAGGGGGTGCAGGATCATGGCGTTGGCTTTCATCTTCTGCAGCACGCTGGAATCGATGGCGTAGCGGCGGAGGATGGGCGCGTCGGCCACCCGCTCCGGCCGGATGCGGGTCTGGTAGATCACGTCCACCTCGCTTACCACCCGGCTGATCTCCGACTCCAGTTCGTAGCGCACGCCGTGGCGGTCGAGGTACTGCAGGATGTCCGGCTTCATCTGCAGCTCTGGCGGGCTGACGAAGAAGATCTTCACCCGCTCGAACTTGGCCAGCAGGTAGGCGAGGGAGCGCGCCGTGCGCCCCTTGTCCAGTTCGCCGATGAAGGCCACGCTCAGGCCGTCCAGCGGGCGCTCGCGATAGATGGTGTACAGGTCGAGGAGGGCTTGGGTGGGATGCTGGCCGCCCTCGCCGTCGCCGGCGTTGATCACCGGCACGGGCGAGACCTGGGCGGCGCGCCGGGCCCCTCCCTCCTCGTGGTGCCGGATCACGATCACGTCGGAGTAGCTGCCGATGATGCGGATAGAGTCCTCCACCCGCTCGCCCTCGATCTCCGACGAAAATGTGCGGGCATGCTCGGTGGAGAGCACGCGCCCGCCCAGCCGGTGCATGGCCGCCTCGAAGGAGAAGCGGGTGCGCGTGGAGGGCTGGTAGAAGAGGCTGGCCAGGATCTTGTTGTGGTAGTCGAGCGTGCCGCCGCGGGCGACGACCTTCTCCATGCCGCGGGAGCGGTCGAACAACTCCATCAGCAGAGGCAGCGTGAATTGCTGCGACTCGACCACGTGGCGCAGCCGCCGGCCATTGGCTTCCGGCTCCGTGCTGCGGTCGGCGACGAGGTTGGAAGCGATGCCGGTGCGCATGAATCACCTTCCACCCACCGGCGTGGCGGCCCGTTCGTGCTCCACGCTGGTGTTGAGAGTCTGTTCCCCAGGGACGATGTGGGTGCCGGCCCGTCCGGCCACGGCCTCGGCCAGATGCTCGTACGAGGTGATCACCACTTCCTGGCCGCCGCGCTGCAGGAAGCGCAGCGCCGACTCCACCTTAGGTCCCATGTTGCCGGGAGGGAAGTGGCCCGCGGCCAGGTAGGCTTCCATCTCGCCGGCGGTGGCGAGCCGGATGGACCGCTGCTCGGGCCGCTTGTAGTCCAGGTAGACGAAGTCGGTGTCGGTGGAGATAGCGAACAGGTCGACACCCAGTTCGGAAGCCAGCAGGGCGGAGGCGCGGTCCTTGTCGATCACTGCCTCCACGCCTTGGAGGCCGCCGTTCGCGCGCATGACGGGGATGCCGCCGCCGCCCGCTGCGATCACCAGCACGCCGTCGTGGACCAGGTCGCGGATCACCTCCAGCTCCACCACCTCCACCGGCTCCGGCGACGGCACCACCCGGCGATAGCCGCGCGCGGCGTCTTCCACGATCTGCCAGCCCAGCAGGCGCCGGCGCTCTTCCGCGTCCGCGCGCGAATAGAAGGGCCCGATGGGCTTGGTGGGATGCCGCATGGCGGGATCGTCGGGCGAGACCACCACTTGGGTCAGCACCGTCACCACCGGCCCCCGCAGGCCGGCGCGCGCCAGCTCGTTGGTCAGCGATTGCTGCAGCAGGTACCCGATCTCTCCCTGAGTCGCGGCGTCGCAGACGTCGAGGGAGTGCCCCGGGACCTGGTCGGAGGCACGCTCGGAGCGCAGCAGGGCCGCACCCACCTGGGGACCATTGCCGTGGGTGATGGCCAGCCGGTAGCCCTGGCGGATCAAGTCCAGGATGGCGGCCGCGGTGCGCCGCGTGTTCTCCCGCTGCTCGGCGACCGTCCCTTTCTCGCCGGCGCGGATGAGGGAGTTCCCTCCGACGGCGAGGAGCATCGTCTTCACGGCTACCCTGCCTTCTTCAGTCCCGCCGCCGGCCCCACCTCTTCCAGAAGCACCGCCCGGTCCGCCATGAGCTCCAGCAGCACCGCTTTCTGCACGTGCAGCCGGTTCTCGGCCTGCTGGAAGACCAGCGAGCGCGGCCCGTCGATGACCTCCGCCGTGACCTCCTCGCCGCGATGGGCGGGCAGGCAGTGCAGGAAGATGGCGTCCGGCTTGGCGAGCGCGAAGAGCCGGGCGTTGACCTGGTAAGGCCGGAAGATGGGCCACCGCTTCTCCGCCTCCGCTTCCTGGCCCATGCTGGTCCAGACGTCGGTGTAGAGGACGTCGGCGTCCGCGGCCGCCCCCGCAGGATCGTGAGTGAGGCTGCAGGACCCGCCGGTCTGCGCGGCGCGCGCTCGCGCCCATGCCACCGCGTCGGCCGTGGGCTCATAGCCGGGCGGGGTGGCCACCCGCACGTGCGCTCCCACTTGCGCCCCGGCGAACAGCAGGGAATGAGCTACGTTGTTGCCGTCGCCGAGGAAGGCCAGCTTCAGGCCGGCCAGCCTGCCCTTGGCTTCCCACATGGTCAGGAAGTCGGCCAGGGCCTGGCAAGGGTGGCTGTAGTCGGTGAGCCCGTTGATGACCGGGATGCTGGCGTGCTCCGCCATCTGCTCCACGATCGCGTGCGCGAAGGTGCGGATCATGATGCCCTGCACCATGCGCTCCAGGTTCTTGGCCACGTCGTAGACGGACTCGCGCTTGCCCAGATTGATCTCCGCCGGGGAAAGGTAGAGGGGATGGCCGCCCAACTGGTAGATGGCCACGTCGAAGGTGACGCGCGTGCGCAGCGACGGCTTCTCGAAGATCAGGGCCAGGGTCTTGCCCTGGAGCGTCGCCGCGCAGGAGGCGGGATGCGCCTTCACCCGCCGCCCCAGCTCCAGCAGGTGATGCACCTGCGCCGGCGAGAGGTCCCGCAGGCTCAGCAGGTCTTTCGGCCGGGTTTCCATCGTTACCTCACACCGCCACGGCGCTGGGGCGACGGCAGCGGGAAGTGAACTCCAACAGCAGCTCCGCCAGCGTGGGCCGGCTCAACTCCTGGATCTCGTAATGCACGCGCACCATGGGCTTGTCCACCTTGAGCAGGCGCCCCA
>DATIWW010000191.1:0-4177 GCA_035519175.1 Terriglobales bacterium | reverse complement strand
CGCATCGCGCGCGGGCCTGCGGTCGAGGTCGAGGTGGAGGGCGCCAAGCTGAGCAAGGGAGTGCTCAAGCGCTCCGTCCCCATCTACGAGGAAGGGGCGGTGGACGCCGACCTGCTCAACGAGGGCAGCCGCAACCTGCGCGACTATCTGCAGAGCCAGGGCTACTTCCATGCGCGGGTGGAGGTGAAGAGCGAGAGCGCCGCCGGGGAGCAGAGCCAGCGCGTGACCTACCTGGTGGACAAGGGGCCGAGGTACACCCTGAAGCGGCTGGCCATCGAAGGCAACCACTACTTCGACGAAGACACCCTGCGCGAGCGCATGCTGCTGCAGCCGGCAAGCTGGTACATGCTGCACGGACGCTTCAGCCAGGGCCTGCTGACCCATGACATCGAGGCCATTCAGGACCTCTACCAGGCCAACGGCTTCCAGCAGGTGAAGGTGGAGCCCCAGGTGGACGACGCCTACCAGGGGGTGGAAGGGCGCATGAGCGTGGTGCTGCGGGTGAGCGAAGGTCCGCAGACCCGCGTGGCCTCGCTCCAGATCACGGGCAACCACGCCTTCTCCAACGAGGAGCTTCGCCAGTTCCTCAGCTCCACCGAGGGCCAGCCTTACTCCCAGGCCAACCTGGCCAGTGACCGCGATGCGGTGGTCAATTTCTACTTCAATCACGGCTTTCCCGACGTGCGCATGGAGGTGGAAGTCCAGCCCGTGCCCGGCCAGCCCACGCGCATGCAGGTGGCCGACAGGATCACCGAGGGACGGCAGGTCTTCGTGGACCGGGTGCTGGTCGGCGGCCTGCAGCATACCCGGCCCTACGTGGTGGGGCGCGAATTGCAGGTCCACCCCGGCGACCCGCTCAGCCAAAGCGCCATGCTGGAGAGCCAGCGCCGCTTGTACGACTTGGGCATCTTCAGCCAGGTGGACGTGGCGGTGGAGAATCCCGACGGCCAGGAAGCGCGGAAGAACGTGATGGTGCAGGTGGACGAGGCCCGGCGCTACACCTTCGTCTACGGTTTCGGCTTCGAAGTGCAGACGGGAAGCGAGCCCGGCAACGTGCAGCCGCAAGGAGGAACCGGGGCCAGCCCGCGGGTCTCGCTCGACGTCACCCGGCTGAACTTCCGCGGGCGCGGCCACTCCCTGGTCTTCCAGGGCCGCCTGGGACGCCTGCAGCAGCGCGCCCTGCTCAGCTACGAGGCGCCGCGCTGGCTCAACCACGAGGACCTGAAGCTCAGCGTCGCCTTCCTTTTCGATACCACCCGCGACGTCCGCACCTTCACCGCCGAGCGCCTGGAAGGCTCCATCCAGGCCGAGCAGAAGCTGAGCAAGATCACCACCCTGCTCTACCGCCTCACCTACCGGCGCGTGAAGGTGGATCCGGCCACGCTGGCCATCAGCCCGGCCGAGATCCCGCTGCTCTCCAAACCGGTGCGGGTGGGCATCCCCAGCATCACCTACCTGCGGGACACGCGCGACGACCCCATCGAGTCCCACAAAGGCACGTTCACCACCTTCGACGCGGGCGTGGCCTCCAACGTGCTGGGCTCGCAGGCCAGCTTCACTCGCTTCTTCTTCCAGAACTCCAGCTACTACACCTTCGGCAAGCGCCACAAGTACGTGCTGGCGCGCTCCACCCGCATCGGGGTGGAGAACCCGTTCAGCGGCACCACCGCCGATACCATGCCCCTGCCGGAGCGCTTCTATGCCGGGGGCGGCGGCACGCACCGCGGCTTCGCCATCAACCAGGCGGGTCCGCGGGACCCCGACACCGGCTTCCCCATCGGCGGCGACGGCCTCTTCCTCAACAACCTGGAGCTGCGCCTGCCGCCCCTGACCTTGCCCTGGGTGGGCGACAACGTCAGCTTCGTCTTCTTTCACGACATGGGCAACATCTTCAGCACCGGCGGCGACATCCTGCCCGGCATGCTGCGCTGGTCGCAGCCCCGCCGCCACAACTGCTTTCTGCTGACTGTCGCCACTACCTGCGACTTCAACTACAACTCCAACGCCATCGGCGCCGGCATCCGCTACAAGACGCTCATCGGCCCGGTGCGCTTCGACTTCGGCTACAACCTGAACCCGCCCCTGTTCCCGGTGCGCGACCAGTCCCGCTCCCAGGTGCTGACCCACTTCAACTTTTACTTCAGCATCGGGCAGACATTCTGATGAAGCCATGGGCCAAAATCGCTTCGCTATTCGTGTTGTTGCTGGCGGCGATCGCCGGCCGCGCGGGGGAGGTGCTGGACCGCATCGTGGTGGTGGTGAACGACGAGGTCATCCTGCAGAGCGACGTGGATGTGGAGGTCCGGTACGAAGCCCTGCTCAGCGACAAGCCCTTGGAGCGGGTGACCGCCGCCGACCGCCACGACGCCCTGGATCGCCTGGTGGACCAGACCCTGATCCTGCAGCAGATGCGGCAGGCGGAGATCCCGCCACTCCCTCCCGAGGAGCTGGTGGCGGAGGTGCAGAAGATCCGCCAGCAGCTGGTGGTGGGGGCCAGCGACCAGAGCTGGGCGGCGGCCTTGGAGCGCTACGGCCTCACCGCGGACGAGTTCGCCTACCGCGCCGGCATCCAGTACCAGATCACGCGCTTCCTCGACCTGCGCTTCCGTCCCATGGTGCGGGTGGACCGGGCCAGCATCGAGGAGTACTACCGTGACAAGTTCCTTCCCCAGTGGCGGCAGAAGAACGCGCAACCGGCGCCGCCCCTGCGCGAGGTCGAGTCCATGATCGAGAGCGTGCTGGTGGAGCAGGAGATCGACCAACTCCTGGTGGCCTGGCTGGCCACCCTGCGCAACCAGGGCGACATCCGCTTGCACCCGGCCCTGAACCAGCCCAGCCAGCAGGGAGGGGTGAAGCCGTGACCACCGACAGCGCCCGGCATCGCGCGCATCGCCATCACCACCGACTCCGCATCTGGCTGGCGGTGGCGCTGCTGGTGCTGATGGCGGGGGCGGTGCTGTACCTGACCAGCGCGCGCTTCCAGGCACGGGTGCGTCGCATGGTGGTGGCGCGGCTGCAGGAGAGCATCGGGGGGCGGGTGGAGATCGGCGCGCTGCGCTGGAGCCTGCCCCGCCTGCAGGTGGACATCGACGACCTGGCCATCTACGGGCGCGAAGCGGCGGGCGAAGCACCCTTCCTCAACGTCGGCCACGTGCAGGCCCGGCTGAAGGTCCTCTCGCTCTTCCGCCAGGAGATCGGCTTGCGCTATCTCTTGCTCGACCGGCCGGTCGTGCACCTCATCGTCTATCCCGACGGCAGCACCAACCAGCCAGTCCCCGGCATGGTGCAGCGCGACGCCGGCGACCCGGTGGCGCGCCTGTTCGACCTGGCCATCAGCCGGGTGGAGGTGCGTCAGGGCGGCCTGATCTTGAACACCACCCGCACTCCGTTGGAATTCAGCGCCGACGATCTGGCCGCCCACCTCAGCTACTCGCGCTGGCGGCGCCGCTACGACGGCGACCTCAGCGCCGGCAAGCTGGAGGTCTCGGGCCGCGACTTCCGCCTTCCGCCCGGGAACCTGGCCACGGAGTTCAGCCTGCAGACCGCGGCCGTCCAAGTGAAATCGTTCCGCTGGACGGCGGGGCGCTCCCACCTCACCGCCCAGGGCCAGGTGCAGGACTTCCGCCATCCCCAGGTGGACCTCACCTACGAGGCCGCCGCCGACCTGGCGCTGGCGGGCGCGGTGCTGCACCTGACGCCGCTGCGCGCCGGCCTGCTCGAGTTCAGCGGCCATGCCCGTTCCAAGGCCGGCGAATGGACGGCCGGCGGCCACGCAGCCGTGCGCGACCTGCAGTGGCAGGAGGCGTCCTTCCGTCTGGCCGGCTTCAATGGTGGGACCGACTATACGGCCACCCGCAGCCGCCTGGCGCTGGCCCACGTGTTTGCCAGCACCCTGGGCGGCGTGGTCACCGGGGAGGCCGAGATCCAGGACTGGCTGTCCGGTCCGGCGGAGGCTTCTGCCCGAAGTCCCGCGCCGGCGCGCGGACAACTGCGCTTGCGTCTGGAGAAGCTGCGGCTGGGGGAGATCGCCGGCGCCGTTTCTACGCCCGCACTGCCGCTCGCCCGCATCGGCTTGGCGGGAGAGGTCAGCGGCACCGCGGACGCCTCCTGCCGGGGCTGGTTGCAGGACCTCGAAGCCGACCTCGCCCTGGAGGTCCAGCCGCCCGGCCGCACCGAA
>DATIWW010000190.1:0-3257 GCA_035519175.1 Terriglobales bacterium | reverse complement strand
GGAGCGGATCGTCGACGGCATCGCCATCGGCGTCCTGGGGATCGTGGCGCTGCACATGCTGGGCAACTCGGCCACCGGCCGCTACGTGGAGTTCGCCAGGAGCGCTTCGGTGCTGGTGGCCCTGGGCTTCCTCGGCCTCTGCGTGCTGCTGGTGCTGACGGTGGTGTTCCGCCAGCGCGCGGTGGCGGTGGCCGACCGGCTCTTGCGCCCGCTCTCCCCTCGCGTGGCCGAGCGGGTGTCCTCCATGCTCGAGGCGTTCATCGCCGCGGTGCACGTGGGCTCGGGCTGGTCGATGGTCTCCTTCTTCGTCCTGACGGCGGTCTACTGGGCCCTGACCGCCTGGGCGCTGGGCATCCTCGCCCCGGCTTTCGGCTTCACCAGCCTGACCCCGCTGATGCTGGCGGTCATCCTCACCATCCAGGTGGTGGGGGTGATGGTGCCCGCGGGCCCCGGCATGGTGGGCACCATGCAGTTCTTCACCCAGGCGGGGCTGTCGTTGTTCGACGCGGGCGGCTTCGACGCCAGCGGCGCCGCCTACGCCAACACGATCTGGCTGCTGCAGTTCGGCGAGCAGGTGGCCCTGGGGATGATCTTCCTCCTCGCCGGCCACGTCTCCCTCAAGGGTCTGCTCTCCACCGCCCCGATGGAAGAAGAGGCCCCTGCCGCCACGGCGGCTCCTTGACTGGCCTGGAGGGCGCCGCTACATTCCGCGCCCCTTTGGCGGCGTAGCTCATCCGGCTAGAGCGGCGGTCTCATAATCCGCAGGTAGGTGGTTCGAGTCCACCCGCCGCCATTCGATCGTTCACTTCCCGGGCTGGACGCCATCAAGGCACCGCCGTCGCCGCCCAGCTCCGGCGCAAGCCGAATTCCCAGACCAGCTTGTCGGGCGCCGTCCCGGTGACGCGCATCCGTTCTTCGTGGATGCCGAAGAGGTGGTGGGCCGTACAGAGGCAGAGCAGGTTCTCCTCGTCGTCGCTGCCGCCGTGGGATCGGTACTCGATGTGATGGACGTGCATGGCCGGGCGGCTGCAGCCCGCGACCTGGCAGCGGTAGCGGTCGCGGCCGAAGATCCCCATCCGCTTCGTCCTTCGCAGCTTGATATGGGCCTTCCAGACGGCGACGAAGTGCTCCGCCATCTGCACCAGGCACGTTCCCAGCGAGATCGCCTGCCCCGCGAGCGCCCTTGCCATGCTCAGAGTCTCCCGGAGGAGGTCGAAGACGCCCGGCGGGGCCGTGATGGTGAAGATCCCCCGCGCGCACATCTGCCCTTCCGCCTCGACTGTCAGGGCCTCCCGGAGGTCGACGCAGGTCATGGCCTGCGCCATCTCGATCAGGGGCCGCAGTTCGTTCGCATGCCCGGCTTCCATGTGACGGGCGATCAGGCGGGCCTTCTCGTAGGTGACCTGGCCGTCGCGCAGCGCCTGTCGCAAGAGCGGCGTGCGCAAGAGGAACCGCTCCAGCGCCACTCGCTGCATCACCGTGCGCCGGGCCATCCCCAGCCGTTCCTCGCAGTAGTGGGCGAAGCTGGTGAAGTCCAGGGGATCCCAGGCGCCGCAGCGCTTGAAGATCGAGGCCACGTGCCCGAACACCTCGTCCCAGCGGTTGCGCATCGCCATCAGGCTCTTCAGCTCGGCATCGATGCGGAAGGGATCGATCTCCCCGCTGAACTCGATCGCCTGCAGCGGGTCGACGGCCATCAGGTCTGCCCAGAGCCTCGACTCCAACTCGAGGCGCTGCTTGATCGAGTCGATCTCCTGCTCGCGGTTCTCCCGAAGGGTCACCTCGTCCAGAGCGTGGTCGCAGGGATCTTCCGGAGGAACGGGGTGTCCGCCGTAGTACTCCTGCGCCCAGGCCTCCACCCGCTGCGCCTTGCTCGAGCGCTGCCCGAGGACGATGCCGCCCCAGCGCAAGCCCTCCTTGATGGAAGGCTTCTTTCCCTCCGGGATGGTGCAGGTCGCGCTCAGCAGCGGCTCGTCGTCGGGATCGGGCGGTGCGTTCGCGGCTTTCTGCAGAGCCCGGACCGACTCGACCTTCGCCCGCAGGATCCACTGCGCCTGCTCGCCGACCGCGACGGACGCGATCACCTCAGCCTTGCGCGGCGAGATCTCCCCGCGCCGCACCGCCTCGCGCAGGAGCGGCCGGTCGCGCATCCTGAGCGAGAGCCGGGCCTTCTTCACCGCGGTGCTGGCGTTCATCCCCAGCTCTTCGCGCGCGTAGTCGCCGACGTTCGAGTACTTCAGATCCATCGCCCGGCGCCCGGTCTCCAGGGCGGCAAGGCCGTCGCCGATGGCCAGCTCCAGCGCGTTGTACCCGACGCTGATGTTGCAGAGGAGCATGTCCAGGCCGCGCGCTACGGTCAGCGCCAGCCGCGGATCGCGAATGCGAGGAATCCGGGAACCAAAGTTGGCCGCGGCCCTCGTCACCTGCTCGAGGCGCTTCTCCATCTGCTGCCAGGCTTCGCCGGCGCCAACCTGCGTGCGCACACCTGCCACCGCGCCGACGAATGCAGCTGCCAGCTCGATCTTGTCGCAGGCCGCGTTCGCGTGGAGCCGGTCGAGTCCCTTGCAGGGTTCCCCGGTGGAGAGGTGGTAGCAACCCATGCCGCCACGCTAACGACCCCCTCTGACATTCCGGGCAAGGGCGCCGGGTGAGCGATCTGCCTGTGCAATCAACTAGTAAAATCGCCGCATTACCAGCGGGCCGGCGCTCCCGCCGTCAGCGGTGATCGTGCTCGTGGTCCTCGCCGGTTTCGTGAGGATGATCGGACGAACCGTGGTCGTGCCCTTCGCCCATCACGTGTCCGTGGGCATGGGAGTGAGCGTGGGTGTGCGGGTGCTCGTGCTCGGTCCCGTCGGCGTGGCGGTGCCGGTGCGAATGGACGTGCTCGTGCTGGTGAGCATGGGCCTTGCCCGGCGCATGCTGGTGTTCATGCTCGTGCTGCGGATCATCCGGGTCGTCGTGCGCCACTGGTTCCTCCTCCCGTCGAGCCTCGCCTGGAGGGACCTCGAACATACGACGAGGAGCGCCAAGATTCACCTCCAGCGCTCCCCGGCCTTCCTCAGATGGTTTCTGTAGACGTAGCCCCAGGGGATCACCAGCGGACAGACCACCACGCCCAGCCCGATGTGGATCAGCTTGGGCCACTGCATGCTGCCCTGCCCGACCGCGATCAGGAGATACAGCGCCCTCAGCAGGTAGAGGCGCCAGGTGGGAACGGCGACAATCGATTCGCTGCACATGATCGCACTGACGTTCCC
>DATIWW010000189.1:0-2099 GCA_035519175.1 Terriglobales bacterium | reverse complement strand
GCCGCCGCCGTCGCGGGGCATGCCGGCGCCGTCGGAGCCCATGCCGGGCAGGGTGCCCACGGGCATCTCCGGGATCGAGTCGTCCTTGGGGGTGAAGATGTCGTGGGTCGCGCCCAGGCCGCCGTCGCTCTGGGCGGGGATCTGGCCGGAGCCGAGGGCGCCGGCCACGCTGTCGGAGATGGGGCCGACCACATCCTCGCCGAAGCTCTTCACGTCGTCGGCCAGCTGCTTGATGTCGTCGGCGATGCGGTCGAGCTCGCCCGCGGCCGGCACCCAGTCCTCGTAGAGGCCCTTGACGAAGTTCTTGAGCTCCCGCTTGACCTCCTGGCGCGGGTCCTTGTCCTTGAACATGCCCTTGAGCGCGTTCCAGGCGCCCCCACCGAAGGCGCCCAGCGCTGACGACAGCCACCCCGGGAGGCGATCGAGAAAAGCATCGAGGATGTGGGCTGCGAGCACGCTGCGCTTTCCGGAACCGCGGATGGGCCGGGTCGACCCTGGGCAGAGCCCTCAAGGAGGGGGCTCGAATGGAGGGCCACTCTATCCCATTCTGGACGGATGTCAAGGCCGGCTTCCCCCCGCGGGGGCTTCCCTGTGGTACAAGAGAGGCTTTCGGGGGAGGGTCTTGCTCGCCATCGGACCACGAAGCGCGCGCCGCCTGGCGCTGGGGCTGCTGCTGGGGATGTTGTGCAGCCTCCCGGCGCGGGCCGGGCAGAAACCGTGGACGGAGGTGCGCAGCCCGCACTTCCGCGTGCTGACCGACGGCAACGCCGGGGACGCGCGGCGGGTGGCCCGCGAGTTCGAGCAGATGCGCGCCGTCTTCGCCAATGCCTTTCCCAACATGCGGCTGGATTCCGGCTCTCCCCTGCTGGTGCTGGCGCCGCGCGACGAGGCCGCCATGAAGGCGCTGGCCCCGGAACTGTGGAAGCAGAAGGGCGTCAAGCCCGCGGGCTTCTTCGAGCACGGGTGGGAGAAGCAATACGCGGTGGTGCGGCTGGACCAGATCGCCCCCGACGCCTACGAGGTGGTGTACCACGAATACGTGCACAGCCTGCTGCACCTGAGCTTCCGCTGGCTGCCCACCTGGATGGATGAGGGCTTCGCCGAGCTCTACGGGAACACGCGCTTCGAGCAGACCCGGATGCTGATCGGGGCGCCCAGTTGGCGCCTGCGGGTGGTGCAGTCGCGGCCCCTGATCCCGCTGGACACCCTGCTGGCGGTCACCCCGGCCTCGCCCTACTACCACGAGGAAGACAAGGTCGAGATGTTCTACGCCGAGTCCTGGGCCTTGACCCACTTCCTCATCTTCGGTCCGGGCATGGAGAGCGGCCGCCGCTTCAACCAGTTCTTCCGGCTGGTGCAGCAGGGCGAGGAGCAGGAGAAGGCCTTCCACCAGGTCTTCGGCGACTCCCAGGAGCTGGAAAAGGCCCTGCGGCAGTACGTGACCAAGTTCGCCCTGAGCGCGTGGGTGATGAAGAACCCGCCCCAGACCGAGGAGAAGGACTTCGGGGCGCGCGAGCTGACGGCAGCGGAGACGGAGGCCGAACTCGGGAGCTATTTCCTGTTCACCCACGATCTCGCGTCGGCCCGCGCTCCCATCCAGCAGGCCGTGGCCGACGATGCCCGGCTGGGGCTGGCCCACGAAGACATGGGCTTCCTCGACTTCGCCGAGGGCCGGGACGAGGAGGCGGCCCGCGAGTTCGCCCGCGCCTTCGAGCTGGACGGCAAGCTCTACCTTTCCTTGTACTACCGCACCATGCTCGCGCCCGCGGAAGCGGAGAGCCGGGAGAAGGCCCTGCTGCAGGTGCTGAGCCTGAACCTGCAGTTCGCTCCCGCGTACATCCAGCTTGCCCGGCTGTACGTGAGCCAGGGCAAGCTGGAAGAGGCGCTGGCGCAGTCGCGCAAGGCTGAGCAACTGGAGCCCGCGCGGGCGGGCTATCACCTGATGAGCGGCCAGATCCTGCTGCGGCTGGGACGCGGCGCCGAAGCCGCCGCCTTTGCCAAGGACGTGGCCGAGCGCTGGTTCGGACCCGATCACAATGAGGCGGTGGAGTTGTGGCAGCGAGTGCCGGCGGAGCAGCGCCCGGCGGGCGCCGCGCCCG
>DATIWW010000188.1:0-2189 GCA_035519175.1 Terriglobales bacterium | reverse complement strand
GCAACTTCGTGGAGTCGGGCGCCGCCCAGGTCACCACGGTCAGCGACATGAAGGCGGAGCGCCGCGCCCTGGTCGAGACCCGCTATCCCGGAGTGCGCGCCGTCGCCGGCGCCGAGGAACTGCTGCGCGATTCCGCCTTGGACGCCGTCGCCATCGCCACTCCCGTCTCCACCCACTTCGATCTGGGCATGAAGGCGCTGGCCGCCGGCAAGCACGTCTTCCTGGAAAAGCCGCTGGCCGCGACCGCCGAGGAGGCCGCGCGCCTCATCGAGGAGGCCGAGCGCCGCCGCCGCGTGCTGCTGGTGGACCACACCTTCGTCTACACCGGCGCGGTGCGCAAGGTCCGCGAGCTGGTGGAGCAGGGCGGCCTGGGCGAGATCTACTACTACGACTCGGTGCGCGTGAACCTGGGGCTCTTCCAGCACGACACCAACGTCATCTGGGACTTGGCGGTGCACGATCTCTCCATCCTGGACTGCGTGCTGCCGGAGCGCCCGGTGGCGGTCTCGGCCACGGGCATGAGCCACGTCCCCGGCAAGCCCGAGAACATCGCCTTCCTCACCCTCTTTTTCGACAGCCGCCTGATCGCGCACATCCACGTGAACTGGCTGGCGCCGGTGAAGCTGCGCCGCACCCTGATCGGGGCCAGCCAGAAGATGATCGTCTACGACGACCTGGAGGCCAGCGAGAAGGTGAAGGTGTACGACAAGGGCATCACCGTCTCCGGCGACCCCGAGAGCCTCTACAAGCTGCTGGTGGGCTACCGCGCCGGCGACATGTGGGCGCCGCAGATCGACGCCAGCGAGGCCCTGCAGACCGAGGTGCGCCACTTCCTGGCCTGCGTGCGCGGCCAGGAGCGGCCCCAGACCGGCGGCGACTCCGGCCTGCGCGTGGTGCGCATCCTGGAGGCCGCCACCCGATCGATGCAACAGCGCGGCCGCCCCGTCGAATTGGCCCGCGACAAGGTGACCGCGTGATCCCCTTCCTCGATCTCAAAGCCCAGTACCGCTCCCTCAAGCCGGAGGTGGACGCCGCCATCGCGC
Organism: Terriglobales bacterium; assembly: GCA_035519175.1. Classification (GTDB taxonomy): domain Bacteria; phylum Acidobacteriota; class Terriglobia; order Terriglobales; family Acidobacteriaceae; genus DASPRL01. The sequence continues at coordinate 1,146 of DATIWW010000188.1, read as the reverse complement.
GCGTGCTGGAGAGCTGCCAGTTCGTCCTGGGCGAGGAGGTGGCGCGCTTCGAAGAGGAGTTCGCCGCCTACTGCGGCGCCGCCCATGCCGTGGCCGTCAACTCCGGCACCAGCGCCCTGCACCTGGCGCTGCTGGCCCTGGGCGTCGGCCCCGGCGACGAAGTCGTTACCACGCCCTTCACCTTCGTGGCCACGGTCGCCGCCATCGGCTACAGCGGCGCCCGCGCCGTGCTGGTGGACGCCGACCCGCGCTCCTTCAACCTGGATCCCAGGCTGCTGGAACGCGCTCTGACCCCGCGCACCAAGGCCATCATTCCGGTGCACCTCTACGGCCAGCCCGCCGACCTGGATGCCATCTTCGAGATCGCGGGCCGCCGCGGCGTGCCCGTGCTGGAGGACGCCTGCCAGGCCCATGGCGCCGAGTACAAGCGCCGCCGCGTCGGGCCTCTGGGCGAGATGGGCTGCTTCAGCTTCTATCCCGGCAAGAACCTGGGCGCCTACGGTGAAGGCGGGCTGGTGGTGACCAACAACCCCGCGCACGCGCGCACCCTCCGCCTGCTGCGCAACTGGGGCGAGGAGCGCCGCTATCATCACCAGCTCCGCGGCTACAACTACCGCATGGAAGGGCTGCAGGGGGCCATCCTGCGGGTGAAGCTGCGCCACCTGGAAGAGTGGACGGAGGCGCGGCGCGCCCGCGCCGCCCGCTACACCGAATTGCTGCGCGGCTCCGAGGTCCAGACCCCGGAGGCCATGCCCTACGCCCGCCACGTCTTCCACGTGTACGCGGTGCGCTCGCCGCAGCGCGACGCCCTGCAGAAGTCGTTGCAGGCCGCGGGCGTGCAGACCGGCATCCACTATCCCATTCCCGTGCACCTGCAGCCCGCCTACGCCGACCTGGGCTACAAGGCCGGCGACTTCCCGGTGGCGGAAAAGCTGGCGCGCGAGGTGCTCTCTCTGCCCATCTATCCCGAGTTGACCCCGGCGCAGATCGAAGAGGTTGTGGCCGCGGTGCAGCAAGGAGTCCATGCCCTCTAAGGCGATCACGCACGACAATTCTCACAGTGGCGACAAGGGCCTGAAGATCGTCTTCATCGGAGGGACCAGGCGAGGCTATCTCACGCTCAAGGCGTTGCTCGACCATGGGTTC
>DATIWW010000187.1:0-3423 GCA_035519175.1 Terriglobales bacterium | reverse complement strand
CGCCTCGGTGATGGCGAGGTGGTGCTGCTCCATCTTCTCGCCCTCGCCTGCCTGGGCCCAGCGGTTGAATTCCTGCTGCAATCGTTCTTCTGGCGTCATGGGACCAGTTTCTCGTTTCTGGTTTCTGGCTTCTAGTTTCTCGTTTCTAGTTTCTCGAACTGGCTGACGTCTGACGTCCGATGTCTGCCGTCTCTCTCGGTACTCGCTACTCGGTACTCTATGCTACAGTCTGCTCTCCCCATGTCTCAAACCCACGAGCCCGCCCCGCAGCCGCTCTACTGCCCCACCTGCGCGCGCGAGGTCACCGACCCGCTGACTTGCGGCGACTGTTCGGCGGTGATCTGCCGCGTCTGCGGCACGCCCCTGGAAGCTCCCGAAGACCTGGGGATCGGATGAGCGCGCCCGGCCCAGCGGAGCGTGCCACACCCGCCCAGCCCACGCTGCTGCGCGGCCTCTCGCTGATGGACTCGGTGCTGCTGCTGGCCGGCGGCATCATCGGCTCCGCCATCTTCCTGGCGGTGAAGGACGCGGCCGCGCCCCTGCACCATCCCCTGCTGCTGCTGGCGGTGTGGGTGCTGGGAGGCGGGGTCTCGCTGCTCGCCTGCTTCGCCTTCGCCGAATTGGGCGCCATGTATCCCAACTCCGGCGGCCAGTACGTCTACCTGCGCGAGGCCTACGGCGAGTTCTGGGCCTTCCTCTTCGGATGGATGGTCTTCACCGTGAACTACACCGGCACCATCGCGGCGCTGTGCGTGGGCTTCGCTTCCTACTCGGAGGCCATCGTGCCCTTCGGCGCCAAGCTGGCCGTGCTCCACGTCGGCTCGTGGACGCTGACCCGGGCGCACCTGGTGGCGCTGGCCGCCATCGCCCTGCTGACCTGGGTGAACGTGGTAGGACTGCGGCGCGCCGCCGTGCTGCAGAACGTCGCCACCTGGATGAAGTTCGCCGCCATCGCCGTCTTCGTGGTGCTGGGCGTGGCCATCGGCAAGGGCTCGTGGTCGCATCTTCTGGCCTGGGCGCCCAACGCGGGCGCCGCGCCCTCCCTGGGCTCGGGCTGGGAATTGGCCGGCGATTCCGGCATCGCTCTGATCGCCGTCCTCTGGGCCTTCGACGGCTGGGCCTACATCTGCTGCGCCGCCGGCGAGGTGAAAAATCCGCAGCGCAACCTGCCCCGCTCCCTGCTGCTGGGTGTGGTGCTGGTGGGCGTGGTTTACCTCGCCATGAACGTGGTGTACCTCTACGCGTTGCCCATGGGCCAGGTGCAGCAGGTGGAGACCATCGGCAGCAGCGCCGCCCAGGCGCTCTTCTTCCCTTCTGCCGGGCGCTGGATGTCGGTGCTGATCGCGGTCTCCTGCTTCGGCGCCGCCTGCGCCTGCATCCTGGCGGGGGCGCGCGTGGTCTACGCCATGGGGGTGGACGGCGTCTTCTTCCGCTCCATGGGACGCGTGCACCCGCGCTACCGCACTCCCGCGGTGGCGCTGGTCGGCCAGGGCATCTGGTCGGGCGTGCTCGCCCTCTCCGGCCGCTACGACCAGCTCTACACCTACGTGATGTTCATCGGCGTGCTCTTCTACGTGCTCACGGTGGTAGCGCTGTTCGTGCTGCGCCGCAAACACCCGGAGCACGAGCGCCCCTACCGCTGCACCGGCTATCCCTGGCTGCCGGGGCTGTACGTCGTGATCAGTTTGCTATGGGCGGGGATCGTGCTGGTGCAGCGCCGCTACGAGTCCCTGGCGGGCATCGTGATCGTGCTGCTGGGCGTGCCGGGGTATCTCTACTGGCGGCGCGGGAAACGAGTCGTTGGTCGTTAGTCGTTGGTGGTTGGCCGTTTGCTATCCGCGACTCACCATCCACGATCCACTGCCCCTCAGAAGAACATCTCCCGCGCGATCCAGCTCTTGCACTGGCACCAATGCCCATCGCGCTTCTGGAAGGTGCGGAAGAGGAATAGATCGCGGTCGGTGCGCTGCTCGATGGGCAGCGGCGTGAAGTTCTTCAGCTCCTCATCGGGGATGGGCACGCACACCGGGTGTCCCAGCCAGACCAGTCCCAACGCGACCAGCGACAGCGCCAGGATGAGCCGCGTGCGATTCATAGGGCAGATTGTACTTCAGGGTGCGGGACAGCCCGTAGGTTTGGCGGAAGCGCCGCGATGCTGTAAGCTTTCCCGTCTTTGGCTTGAAACCTGAAACCTGAAACTCGAAACCGCTATGAAACTCCTGATCATCGGCGCCGGCATGATGGGCTCGGCGGCGGCCTACGACATGGCCTCCACCCCGGAGGTGCAACGGGTCACGCTGGCCGACAGCGACCTGCGCCGCGCGCGCGCGGCCGCCGCCCGCGTCAACAAGCTCACCCGCACTCGCAAGGTGCGCGCGGTGGCGGTGGACGCACGCCGCTCCGCCGCCGTCGCCCGCCTCATGCGCGGCCACCAGGCCGCGCTCTCCGCAGTCCCCTACTTCTTCAACCTGGGACTGGCCAAGGCCGCCCTCGCCGCCGGCTGCCACTTCGCCGACCTGGGCGGCAACAACACCGTAGTGCGCCAGGAGCTGGCGCTCGGTCAGCAGGCGAAAAAGCGGGAGGTCGCCATCGCCCCCGACTGCGGCCTCTCTCCGGGGATGGCTTCCATCCTGGCGGGTGAGCTCATGCGGCGGGTGGGCGGGCGCGCGGCCGCGCTCAAGATCTACGTAGGCGGGCTGCCCAAGAACCCCAGGCCGCCCTTCGGCTACCAGCTCGTCTTCTCGGTGGAAGGCCTGATCAACGAGTACGTGGAGCCGGCGCGGGTACTGCGCCGCGGCAAGCTCGCTACCATCGAGCCCCTCAGCGAGCCCGAGAGCTTCGAGATGGAAGGCTTCCCGCCGCTCACCGCCTTCCATACTTCGGGCGGGACCTCGACCCTCCCCGAGAGCTTCGCCGGGCGGGTGGGCGAATGCTTCGAGAAGACGCTGCGCTACCGCGGCCACCTGGCGCTGCTGCGCGGCCTCTACGACCTGGGCATGTTCTCCAGCCAGAAGCAGAGATTCGGCAAGGTGGAGATCGCGCCGCGCGTGATCACGTCCAGGCTGTTCGAGGAGAAGTTCGCGGGCCACGAGCCCGACGTGGTCATCCTGCGGGTAGAGGCGCACCGCGACGGGCGCGTGTTCTCTTTCACCCTGGTGGACGAGTACGATGCGCGGACCAAGATGACGGCCATGATGCGCACCACCGCCTGGCCGGCCTCCATCGTGGTGCAGATGCTGGCCTCGGGCGAGATCGCGGCGCGCGGCGGCATCCTGCAGGAGCGCGACGTGCCCGCGGAACGCTTCCTGCTGGCCATGGAGGGCCGCGGCATCCGCATCGACTACGCGCAGGAGACGGGGAGCGCGGCCCGCATGTGATTTCTTGTGGGGCGGCCGTGCCGGCCGCCCGGACGGGCGACACGCC
>DATIWW010000186.1:0-3929 GCA_035519175.1 Terriglobales bacterium | reverse complement strand
GCCAAGCGGCGCGACATCCTCATGCAGTTCCTGGTGGAGTCGGCGGTGATGGCAGCCATGGGCGGCTTCCTGGGCGTGTTCTCGGCCCTCCTTGTCACGATGCTGGTGCGGCTGACCACCCCCATGCCCATGCGGTTGCCTTGGGGAGCGGTGGTCTTCTCCGTCCTGGTATCGAGCGCCATCGGCCTGTTCTTCGGGGTGTGGCCGGCGGTCAAGGCCTCGCGCCTGGATCCGGTGGTGGCGCTGCGAGCGGAGCTCTAGGCCATGGCACTGGGAAAGGCCAAGCAGTTGCGCGCGGCGGTGGCTAAGAAGTCCTGGGGCGAGAACGTGCTCATGGCCCTGGACACGCTGCGCACCAACAAGCTGCGCTCCGCCCTCACCCTGGTCTCCATCACCGTGGCGGTGACCACCCTGATCGCGGTGGTGGCCATGCTGATGGGGCTGGACCGCAACGTCCAGGAGTCCATCCAGAGTTACGGCATCAACACCGCCTTCTTTTCCCACCTGCCCACGGGGCCGCGCTTCGGCAACCTCAGCCGCGAGGAGCGCATGCGCAAGCCCCTCGGCTACGACGATTTCCTGGCCGTGAAAGAGAGCTGCCTGGCCTGCGCCAACGTCACCGTCTCCATCTTTCCCAATGACCTGACCTCGGCGCGCTACAAGGACCACGAGGTGATCGGGCTGGACTTCCGCGGGGCCACCGGCGAGTTCTTCTCCGTCTACGCCAACGCGGTGGTCAAGGAAGGGCGGCCCTTCACCGAGCCCGAGAACCAGCACCGGCTGGAGGAGGTGGTGCTGGGCGAGGACCTGGCCAAAGGCCTCTACCCCGACTCCGATCCCATCGGCAAGCCGGTGCTCATCGACGGCCACACTTTCCAGGTGATCGGCGTCTTCGAGAAGCCCAAGGGCGGGCTGGGCGGACCCAACAACGCCGACAACCGCGCCGTCATCCCCTACTGGACCTTCCGCAAGGTGTACCCGCTCTCGGATACGCACGGCATCCGCATCGAGGCTTACCCGGGGCGGCTCTCGGAGGCGGTGGACGAGACCCGCGTGGCCCTGCGCCGCAGCCGCCGCCTCACCTACAACCAGCCCGACAACTTCGACTACTCCACCGCCGACTCCATCATCGAGAGCTTCCACCAGATCGTGGGCATGGTGGCGCTGGCGGTGATGGTGATCTCTTCGGTGGGGCTGATGATCGGGGGCGTGGGGGTGATGAACATCATGCTGGTCTCGGTGACCGAGCGCACCCGCGAGATCGGGGTGCGCAAGGCCATCGGCGCCCGCCGCGGCGACATCGTGTGGCAGTTCCTCACCGAGGCCATGGTGCTGGCCGCCACCGGCGGCGTGGCCGGCGTGCTCCTGGGCTTCCTCATCAGCTTCCTCATCCACGCCCTGGTGCCCGGCCTGCCCACCTACGTCCCGGTGTGGTCGGTGGTGCTGTCCGTAAGCGTGGCCGCCTCCGTGGGCCTCTTCTTCGGCATCTACCCTGCCTTCAAGGCGGCCCGCCTCGACCCGGTCGAGGCCCTGCGCTACGAGTAGGTAGGAGTTGGGAGTTAGTAGTCAGCGCTGTGGGAACGGTGGCGCAGGCCTTCAGGCCTGCCTACACCCCCTCCTCCCCTTTGTCATCCTGAGCGAGCGATGTCCTGCGGCTGGCCCGCAGGGCATCGCCAGTCGAAGGACCCCTATATCCTCGACCATCCCAAAGCTGAGGAAGGGAATCCTCTCGAGGGCCTCTTGGTCTACGCCGCCCCCGGCGCGGCCGGGGCGCGCTTGAGGAAGCGCCGCCACACCCAGCGCAGGATCTTCCACGCGAGCACCGCGAAGAAGATCACCGTCGCCGCCCACAACCCGATCAGCGGCAGGGCGATGAGCAGCGCCACCATGGAGTCGGCATAGTCGGCCAGGCCCTGCAGCAGGTCGCGGAAGGCGCGGCGCGCGTTGTAGAGCGGCCGCCACTCCAGCCCCAGCACCTTCGCCTCCGCCTGCGCCACCAGGTTGACGGTCAGCGTGCTCATCTCCACCTGGTGGGAGAGCAGGTTGAGTTCGCCCTGGGTGCGCTCGATGCGCCCGCGCACGTCGCTGAGGTGCTCGGCCACCTGCAGCACGTCCTCGGTGCGGCTGGCTCGCTTCATGATCTCCAGGTACTGGGCCTCTTCGGCGCGGAAGTTGCGCAGGCTGGCTTCCAGGTCCACGAACTGGCGAGTGACGTCGGTGGCTTCGACGGATTCACTCTGCACCCGCAGGCCGATGCCGTGGGCGCCCGAGCGCGCCTCGTCGAAGCGCGCCGCCGGGATGCGCAGCTTGACGCTGCCGTTCATGCTCTCGCCCACCTGGGTGAGGTTGGAGGACTCGACGTAGCCGCCCAGGCGCTCGGCCAGGGCCTGCAACTGCGCCACCGCCGCGGGCGCGTCCTTCACCACCAGCTCCATCGCGCCGGTGCGCACGATCTTGCGGTCGAAGGCGGCCTGGGCGGACTTGGACTCTCCGCCGGCTGCGCCGGGCGCCACGCCGGCGTACTTGTCGAGCGCTACGTCCACCGGGACATCCATCGCCTGGCGGGCGGCCATGCGGCTGCGCAGCAGGTTGGGGATCCCCACGGCCGCCACCAGCAGCAGGAGCAGCAGCGCCCAGGGCAGAAGCATGAGAACGAGGTAACGGCGGGGGAATGGAGGGTTCGCGGCAAGTCCGGTCATGACGGTTTCCTTTGTGGGGAGAACGGCCGGGGCGGGGAGACTTGCACCGTCTTTCAATACAATGCTACGCCGCAGGCAGGGAAAAAATAAAGGACCCCGAGGTGGATGCCGTTCTGATTCTCCTCGGCCAGCGGCTCGCGTTAGACCCTTGCCGACCCGCGCTGGCTGCGACCTTGCGGTCGCGGCCTGCGATCTTTAAGAAGGCTCGAGGCCTTCAGCTTGGGCTCCGGGCTCGCCGCCAACCGGAAAAACCGGTCCAGCGCCTCGGGATCCTATCTTGCCTCTGACGAATCTTCCCGTTCCCCTCGACCAGCGCTTTGCTATAGACCCTTGCCGGCCCTCCGTGCCCGCCTGTGACAGCGAACCCGTGACCTCGGCTCGAGCCCCGGACGCCGCGCCAACCGGGAAAACTCAAGAAGTTGTCAAAGAACGAGGGAGGTTTTACTCCTCTCAGTTTTTCCGTCAAGAGAAAATACGCGCCTGCAAGTGCTGTGTTTTCAGCCGAGTGCAGCCCGTCCACAGGCGGGTGCCGAAGAATGGTGCAGGCGGCCGCGCGCCCCCGCGGCGGCGGCGCGTGGCGGGCGATTTTCCCGCGTCCCCGCGCGCACCCTGGATGGACGATGGCCGTGCCGGTAGTGTGCAAATCCCGGCGAAAATCAGCCCCGGCGCGGATCTTGAAAATCGTTTTCAACGCCGAGAACGCTGAGACCGCCGGGACGATCACCCAATCAGCAAGTCACCAAATCCCCGAATCTCCGATAGCATAGGCGCGTGAGCGAGAAGCTGCTCGAGGTGCGCGGCCTGCGGGTGGAGTTCCCCGTGGGCGGGGTGTGGCTGCCCGCGGTCCGCGACGTGGACCTGGTGCTCGCCCCGGGCGAGGCCCTGGCGCTGGTGGGCGAGTCGGGCTCGGGCAAGTCGGTCACGGCGCTGGCGCTGCTGCGCCTGCTGCCCACGCAGGCGCGGGTCACGGGCGAGATCCGCTTCCAGGGGCGCGACCTGCTCGCCGCCTCCGAGGAGGAGATGCGGCAGGTGCGCGGCGCCGGCATCTCCATGATCTTCCAGGAGCCCATGACCGCGCTCAACCCGGTGATGCGGGTGGGCGAGCAGGTGGCAGAGGCGGTTCTAGCGCATGGCTTTCCCCGGCACTGGCTCGACCGCTTCAAGACTGAGATAAACGCTGAGGGCTTGTCCGAAGAAGCGCGAGCGGCACTCTGGAGGAAATATCTCGGC
>DATIWW010000185.1:0-3438 GCA_035519175.1 Terriglobales bacterium | reverse complement strand
CGCTCAGGCTCTCGTGCAGGGGGATCTGGCCGGCGACCGCCCACTTGCTGAAACGGTCGGCGAGCAGCACCGCCAGTGCGATCACCAGGAACCAGGTTCGGGTTGCGTGGGGCCGGGGCATAGCTAGGATTCAGGACCGGGGTCAGCCGCGGCCGATCTCCTCCAGGGCGGCGCTGCAGCGTTCGCAGACCGTAGGGTACGACGGGTCCTCCCCCACGCGCACGGAATAATTCCAGCAGCGTTCGCACTTCTGCCCCGGGGCGCGGCTGACCTCGACTTGGATGCCGGTGGCACCGTTGCCGCCGGGGCTGCGCTCCAGGCTGACCCCGGAGACGATGAACCACTCGCGCAGCGTGCCCTCGCGCAGGTGCTGCTCCAGCAGCGGATAGAGGCTCTCCGGGGCCAGGATCTTCACCTGGGCCTCCAGGCTGGACCCGATCAGTTCGGAGCGGCGCGCGCCCTCCAAGGCCTTGAGCACCTCGGCGCGCACCTCGAAGAGCCTGGCCCACTCCGCCATCAGGGCCGAAGCCTGCGCCGGGGCGGCGGCGCCCGCATCCCCGAGGAGCTGCTGGCGGGCAGGGAAGAGGGCGAGGTGGACGCTCTCCTCGCGGCCGGCGAGTGCGGGCAGGGCCTGCCAGATCTCGTCGGCGGTGAAGCTCATCATGGGGGCCAGCAGTCGGACCAGGGCCTCGCCGATGCGCCAGACCGCGGTCTGCGCCGAGCGCCGCGCCCGGGAACGCGGCGCCGAGGTGTACAGCCGGTCCTTGAGCACGTCGAAGTACACCGCGCTCAGGTCCACCACGCAGAATTCGTTCACCGCCTGGTAGATGCGGTGGAAATAGAACCTCTCGTACCACTCCCGCACCTGCTCCGCCAGCTCCACGGCGCGCAGGAGCATATAGCGGTCCAGGGCACGCATCTCGCCGAAGGCGACGGCGTCGCGCGCGGGATCGAAGCCGTGCAGGTTCCCCAGGATGAAGCGGAAGGTGTTACGGATCTTGCGGTAGTTCTCGGCCACCCGCTGCATCAGCTCTTCCGAGTTGCGCACGTCTTCGCGGAAGTCCACCGAGGCCACCCACAGGCGCACGATCTCGCCGCCCAGGCGCTTGCAGATGTCCACCGGGTCGACGGTGTTGCCCAGCGACTTGGACATGGCCCTCCCCTGGGGGTCCAAGGTCCAGCCGTGGGTGGCGACGCCGTGGTAGGGAGCGCGGTTGCGGGTGCCCACCGCGCACAGCAGGGAAGAGTGGAACCAGCCGCGGTACTGGTCGCCGGCCTCCACATAGAGGTCGGCGGGCCAGCGCAACCCGGGCTCGTGCTCCAGCACCGCCAGGTTGCTGCATCCCGACTCGAACCAGACGTCGATGATGTCGCTCTCCTTGCGGAACCTCGCCTCCGCGCACTTGGGGCACTTCATGCCCTGGGGCAGGATGGCGGCGGCTTCGTGCTTGTACCAGGCGTCGGCGCCCTCGCTCGCGAACCGGTCTACCACGGCGCGGTTAGCCTCGGGCGAGCGCAGCAATTCGCCGCAGCCCTGGCAGAAGAAGACGGCGATGGGCACTCCCCACACCCGCTGCCGCGAGATGCACCAGTCGGGCCGGGTGGCGATCATGTTGGCGATGCGCTCTTCTCCCCAGGCCGGGTCCCACTTCACCTTCTGGATCTCCTCCAGGGAGCGGCTGCGCAAGGTGCCGCCCTCCAGCTTGCCCTCCATGGAGATGAACCACTGCTCGGTGGCCCGGAAGATGACCGGATTGTGGCAGCGCCAGCAGTGCGGATAGGAGTGCTCCAGCTTCTCCTCGTGCAGCAGGGCGCCGCGCGCCGCCAGCAGCTTGACGATGTGCGGGTTGGCCTGGAGGACGGTCTGGCCGTCGTATTCGGGCAGGCCGTTGCGCAGATGGCCGCCCGCGTCCACGTTGCAGGTCTGGTCGAGCTTGTACTTCACGCCGGTGTAGAAGTCGTCGGGCCCATGGGAGGGCGCGGTGTGCACCGCGCCCGTGCCCTGGTCCATGGTGACGTACTCGCCCAGCACCCCCAAGACCTTGCGCTCCGGCCAGGGCAGGAAAGGGTGGTAGAACCAGGTATGTTCGAAAGTCCGGCCGCGCAGGCTGGCCAGAGTGCGGGCGCGGGGGAAGCCGCATTTCTCCGCGGTCTCGGTGGCGCGGCGGGCCGCCACCACGTAGATAGCGTCCGCGGCCTCCAGGGCGACGTACTCCTCGTCGGGATGGAAGGCCACGGCCATGGAGGCGGGCAGCGTCCAGGGCGTGGTGGTCCAGATGATGGTGTAGACCGGCTTGTCTTGGAGGATGCGGGCCTCGGCCAGCGCCGGGTCGAGGGTGCGCGGATCGGACTGCAGCCGGTAACGCACCCAGATGCTGGGGCTGGTGTGGTTCTCGTACTCCACCTCGGCCTCGGCCAGCGCGGTACGGTCGTGCAGGCACCAGTACACCGGCTTCAGGCCCTTGTAGACGAAGCCGTGCTCCAGGAAGTCGAAGAAGGTCCGGGCCACCACCGCCTCGTACTGCGGCGACATGGTGGAGTAGGGTTGCTCGAAGCGGCCGAAGACCCCGATGCGCTGGAACTGCGAGCGCTGCAGATCGAGGTACTTCTCGGCGTACTTGCGGCACTCCTGCCGCACCTCCAGGGGCTGCATCTGCAGTTTCTTGCGCCCCAGGTCGTTGTCCACCTTGTACTCGATGGGCAGGCCGTGGCAGTCCCAGCCGGGGACGTAGGGGGCATCGAAGCCGGCCATGGTGCGCGACTTGACCACGAAGTCCTTGAGCGTCTTGTTGAGGGCGGTACCCAGATGGATGGGGCCGTTGGCGTAGGGCGGACCGTCGTGCATGACGTAGACGGGCGCGCCCTGCCGCGCCTGCCGGATGCGCTCATAGAGGCGCATGTGCTGCCAGCGGGCCAGCATCTTGGGCTCGCTCAGGGGCAGGTTCGCCTTCATGGCGAAGTCGGTCCTGGGCAGGTTCAGGGTGGCCTTCAGTTCGGGGGGCGCCGCCATTCCATCTCCGGAGAAAACTCTGTGGGAACGAACTTCCATTATAGGGAGCGGCGCCGGGAGCGTCTATGCGCCCTCCGGCCTAGACCCGGCCCCCCCGCCCTCACTTTTCCCGCTCCCCTTCTTTTTCCGGGTGCATCTAAAGGGGCAAATAGTGAGAGAATAGGGCTGGCAGGTACCCGTCCCGGCAGGAGGAGGCGGGTGGTTGCCTACCCGGGCAAGCAACTCGGCGGGGCGGATGGTCATCTGCTTACCTAGGCGCCGCCGGCACGGGAACCCGGGCGTAAGGGGAGAGCTACCCAGGGAACCATGGCGAATCCGTCTTTCATTCCGCGGAGCAACAACTACTACGACCGGCTTCTGCAAGAGGCCAACCAGTCCTCCTTGCAGTCACTGGTGAACAACCTGCGTGACCTCCTCTTTCCGCAGAA
>DATIWW010000184.1:0-2451 GCA_035519175.1 Terriglobales bacterium | reverse complement strand
TCGGGCTGACCCCGCAGTCGGTGCACGTGATGGGCGGCTACAAGGTGCAGGGCAAGACCCTGGCCGCGGTGGAGCAGCTCATGCGCGACGCGGTGGCGCTGGACCAGGCCGGCGTCTCGGGGCTGTATCTCGAGGGCATCCCGCGCGAGGTGGCGGGGATGATCACCGCCGAGATCAGCGCGCCCACCATCGGCATCGGGGCGGGGCCGGAGTGCGACGGCCAGGTGCTGGTGCTGCACGACCTGATCGGGCTGACCTTCGCGCCGCCGGCCAAGTTCGTGCGCCGCTACGCCGACGCGGCCGCTCTGCTGACCGGCGCGGCGCGCCGCTTTCAGCAGGACGTGGTCTCCGGTGCCTACCCCTCGGACGAAGAGTCGTATCACCTGCCGCGGGAGACGCAGGCGGCGCTGGAGACGCTACTGGCGCGCCCGCGGGTGGCCCGGCGGTGAGCGTCAATCGATCGCGATCAGGGGGTCGCAGAGGCGCTTGATGGCGTCGCGCTGCAGGGGACTGAGGGTGAGGAACTCCAGGCCGTAGTTGAGGCCGTTGCGGCGGCGGACGGCGGCGCGCAGGTGCAGCGGCTGGCGGGTCAGAGGCAGGGTGAACTCCATCTCCACCACCTCGCCGGCATTCAGCTCGCCGCCCAGAGTGACGCCCATGCCTCCTTCGCTGATGTCGGTGCTGCGGCCGCGCAGTTCGGCGACGCCCTGCTCGCGGCGGGCCTTCACCAGCACGCGCACGTCGACGCGATAGCGAGGAAAGTGGCGCGCGTCCGGCTTGCCCGCCTGCACCGACCGGCCGCTGGTGGTGTCGTTCATCTGCGTGGCGAAGTCTCCTTAGGGTCCGAGCACCAGGTTCCGGAGGGGCCGCCAGTTCGGGAGCTGCGGAGCCGCGAGGGGCGGCCGGAAGCTGAACCTGTCCGGCAAAGTTGTTGAGACAGTACGCCTTAGGGGAAAGGTGGTCAAGTAACCATGGCGCGGTTACGAGTTACTGAAGTTTGTCGAAGCGGGGCCGCGGCTCGCCCCGCCGAGGGATGAGAGAATGGCCGCGGGCATGAGGATCTGCCGCACCACCGCCGAGATGCGCACCGCCTGCCGCGCGATGCGGCGCGCCGCGCGCCGCCTGGGCTTGGTGCCCACCATGGGGGCGCTGCACGCCGGGCACCTCTCGCTGGTGCGGGCGGCGCGGGCGCGGTGTGACGCGGTGGCGGTCTCCCTCTTCGTCAACCCGCTGCAGTTCGGGCCCAAGGAGGACTACGGTCGCTATCCGCGCAGCTTCGAGCAGGACTGCGCTCTGCTCGAGGCGGAGGGCGTGGAGCTGCTCTTCGCGCCCAGCGTCGAGGAGATGTATCCCGCGGGGGCGGTGACCTACGTGACGGTGGAGGGCCTGAGCGAGCGGCTGTGCGGGCGCTCCCGCCCCGGGCACTTCCGCGGCGTGACCACGGTGGTGAGCAAGCTCTTCCACATCGTGGAGCCGGACGCCGCCTTCTTCGGGCAGAAGGACGCGGCCCAGTCCAGCATCCTGCGGCGCATGGTGCGCGACCTCGACCTGGAGATCGAGATGGTGATCTGCCCCATCGTGCGCGAGGCGGACGGGCTGGCCATGAGTTCGCGCAACGCCTACCTGACGGCGGAGCAGCGGCGCGCCGCCACCGTGCTCTTCCGCGCGCTGGAGCGGGCGCGGGAGCTGGCCGAGGCGGGCGAGCGCGGCTCCCTGGCCCTGGCCGCCGCCGCCCTGAAGGTGCTGGCCTCGGAGCCCGAGGTGCGCGTGGACTACGTGGAGGTCGTGGACAACGACACGCTGGAGCCGGTGGCGGAGGTCTCGCGCGGCGCCCTGGTGGCCGTGGCCGCCTACCTGGGCGAGACCCGTCTGATCGATAACCTGCTGCTGCCGGCGAAGAATTGACCGCCGAGCTCGCCGAGGAAAACAAACACAACCACAGAGACACAGAGGCACAGAGAAGAGCATTGAAAGGGCAACGGCTTCAGCCGTGCCGTACAGGCGTCAGGCCTTCCTATCCCGAGTGAGCCCGGAGCGCCAGCGAGGGCGGAGCGAGGGAAGCGCGATGGAACGAACCTTCCCTCAAGAGGTACACTGCAGTGCTCCCCGCATTTCCTCCCCCCAGGAGTGCGTATGGGGAATCCGCCGCTCGGTTGCAGCTCCCTGATCACAGACCCCCAGGTGCTTCGCCGCGTGCGCCTGGTGCGCTTGGCAGCCTGGGTCACCGTAGCACTTGCCGGCGTGGAAGCGTGGCTCTCGTTTTTCCCCTCGAGTGCTCGTTGTTCGATCAGGCCATCAACCGTGTGGTTGTTGATCGTCGGAATGGCTGCGGCGCCGCACGTGGCCGTGGCCTGGCCGGGCTCTCCTCGCAAATGGCAATTGGCGCTGGCCTACGCCTGGAGCTGGGCGCTGACCGTGCTGCTGTGGTTGTCATTACTCATGACCTTTGAT
>DATIWW010000183.1:0-2878 GCA_035519175.1 Terriglobales bacterium | reverse complement strand
GATCATCAGCGCCCCGTGCACGATCAGCGGGAACGACACGGTGTAGGGATGGAAGCCATAGTCGATCAGGCGCTTGGCGATGTCCCCGGTCTTGACCCCGAACTTCCCCTGCAGCTTGTCGCTGAAGACCACCTCGTGCATGGTGGGCGTGGGGTAGGGCAGGTCGTAGGTGCCCTCCAGCTTCTTGCGCACGTAGTTGGCGTTGAGGACCGCGTCCTCGGTGGTCTGGCGCAGGCCCTCGGGACCGTTGGCCATGATGTAGGCCAGCGCGCGAACGTGCATCCCGAAGTTGCCGTAGAAGGCGCGCACCCGCCCGATGGACTGCGGGCGGTCATATGCGAAGCCCATGAGCCCGTCCGGCCGCGTCACGATCACCGGCACCGGCAGGAAGGGCTCCAGCGCCTGCTTGCACAGCACCGGACCCGAGCCCGGGCCGCCCCCGCCGTGGGGCGTGGAGAAGGTCTTGTGCAGGTTGAGGTGCATGACGTCCACGCCGAAGTCGCCGGGACGCGCCTTGCCCACCAGCGCGTTCATGTTGGCGCCGTCCATGTAGAGCAGCCCGCCCTTGGCGTGCAGAATGTCGGCGATCTTGTGGATCTCCTGCTCGAACACCCCCAGAGTATTGGGATTGGTGAGCATGAGCGCGGCCACGTCCTCGTTCATCTGCGCTTCGAGCGCGCCCAGGTCGACCATGCCGGCGGCGTTCGACTTCAGGTTCTCCACCGTGTAGCCGCTCATGCTGACGGTGGCGGGGTTGGTGCCGTGCGCCGAGTCGGGGATGAGCACCTTCTTGCGCGGGTTCCCCTTCGCCTGCAGGTAGGCGCGCGCCAGCAGGATGCCGGTGAACTCGCCGTGCGCCCCCGCGGCCGGCTGCAGCGTGACCGCCTCCATGCCGCAGATCTCCAGCAGGCACTTGGACAGCACCTTCAGGATGAGCAGCGCTCCCTGCGAGATCCGCTCCGGCTGGTAGGGATGCCCGTTGGCCAGGCCTTCCAGCCGCGCCACCGCCTCGTTCACTCGCGGGTTGTACTTCATGGTGCAGGAGCCCAGCGGGTACATGCCGGTGTCCACCCCGTAGTTCCAGGTGGAGAGGCGGGTGAAGTGGCGGATGATCTCGATCTCGCTGACCTCGGGCATGTGCCCCAGGTCGGCGCGCGCCGCCGCTCCCAGCAGCTTCGCCGGGTCGGCCTCGGGGACGTCCAGCGGGGGCAGCATCCACGCCGCCTTCCCCGGCGACGACTTCTCGAAGATCAGCCCCTCGTGCTGGTTGACGTGCTCGGTGGCCTTGCGGATGCGGTCCTTCATTTGGTCACCGCCTTCACGGCCGCGTCGATGGCCAGGCGCGTGGTCATCTCGGTGCAGCACCACAGCGCTGCGTTGCCCAGTTCGGGATAGAACTTCCCGAGCGGAAAGCCGCCTACGATCCTCTGGTCGAGCAGACGGCTGTTGATGGCGTGCGGGTCTTCCTTGGTCACCACCACGAACTCGTTGAAGCGGGGCGCGCCGCCGAACAGCACCTTGGCCTTCTTTCCGAACTCGCCCGCCGCGTAGGCGGCCTTGGCCAGGTTCTGCTTGGCCAATTCCTTCAACCCCTCGCGCCCGTAGATGGTCATGAAGATGTTGGCCATCAGCGCCACCAGCGCCTGGTTGGTGCAGATGTTGGAGGTCGCCTTCTCCCGCCGGATGTGCTGCTCGCGGGTCGAGAGGGTCAGGCAGAAGCCGCGCTTCCCTTCCCGGTCCACGGTCTGGCCCACCAGCCGCCCGGGGATCTGGCGCACGAACTTCTCCTTGGTGGCGATCACCCCGGCATAGGGCCCGCCGAAGCCCAGGGGGATGCCGAAGGACTGCGCCTCCATGCACACGATGTCGGCCTCCGCCGGCGGCTTCACGATGCCCAGCGAGACCGCCTCCGCGATCGAGACCACCAGCAGCGCGCCCTTCTTGTGGGCGATCTCGGCGGCGGCGCCCACGTCCTCGATGGTGCCGAAGAAGTTGGGCGACTGGAGCACCACGCACGCAGTCTCCTCCGTCACCGTTTTTTCCAGCGCCGCCAGGTCTACGCGGCCGTTCTCGCCGAACCCAGCGAGCGAGACCGGCAGGCCCTGGTGCTGGGTGTAGGTGGCCAGCACCTCACGATGCTCGGGGTGGAGCGAGCGGGCGATGACCGCGCGATGGCGCCCGGTGGCGCGCGCCGCCATCATCACCGACTCGGGCACGGCGGTCGAGCCGTCGTACATGGAGGCGTTGGCCACCTCCATGCCGGTCAGTTCGCAGATCATGCTCTGGAACTCGAAGATGGCCTGCAGCGTGCCCTGCGAGATCTCCGCCTGGTAGGGCGTGTAGGCGGTGAAGAACTCGCCGCGCGAGATGAGCGCGTCGATCACTACCGGGCGGTAGTGCTGGTAGGCGCCCGCACCCAGGAACAGGGTGTAGCCGGCGGCGTTGTCCTGGGAGCGCTGCCGGAAGTAGTCCACGATCTCGCTCTCGGCGAAGGCGCGCGGGATGTTGAGGTCGCCCTGCAGGCGGTATTCGGCGGGGATGGGCGCGAACAGGTCGTCGATGGAGCGCGCGCCCATCTCGCGCAGCATCTGCTGCCGCTCGGAGGATGACTTGGGAAGATAGCGCATGAGAATGATCGAGTGATTGTGTATTCGGGGAATTGAGTAATTGCGTCTGGGGACTTCCAATTCCCCGATTGCACAATTACTCAATTACTCAATGTTCTTCGGCCACGAACTGCTCGTACTCGTCGGCGCTCAGCAGCCCGCCCAGCTCGCCCGCGTCCTTGAGCGTGATCTTGATCATCCAGGCGGCATGCGCGTCCTGGTTGATCTTCTCCGGCGCGGTGTTCAATTCCTCGTTGACCGCGGTGACCGTG
>DATIWW010000182.1:0-5826 GCA_035519175.1 Terriglobales bacterium | reverse complement strand
GGAATCCGTGTCGATCCGTGGCTGCCTTGAAGTTCACCCAGGTGGAACCAGAGGCGGCATCCCTTTCCCTCTTGGAAGCACCCCGCGCCCCAAGGTATCTTCATGCCACGGCTGCGGGAAGGAAGCGCGGCCGGCGGCGGGTGTGAGTGCAAGTTCGGCAGCGGTATTTTTCCATCCTCTTGGTGATGCTCGCGGTGGGCCTGCTGGCTGCGGCGGTCGAGGCGCGGCGCGCGGCCGAAGCCGGCGTGGCGCGCGAGGCTGAAGCAGCGCGCCAGGACCTCCCGGAACTGGCGGCGCGGCGCACCGTGCTCACCGAAAGCGCGGTCGAGCCGGGGCAGAACTTCAGCGACGTGCTCGCGGACCTTGGCCTCGACGGCGCCACCGCCTACCGCATGGTGGAGACGGCCCAGCCGGTCTTCCCGCTGCGCCAGCTCCGCCCCGGACATCGCGTAGCGCTGGGGCGCTCCGGCCGGGGCGCGCTGCGCTTCGTCCGCTACCAGATCGACCCTGAACACATCCTCTGGATCGTCCCCCAGGACAAAGACTTCCAGGCCCGCGTCGAGACCATCACCACCACCATCGAGGTGGCCGGGGTCAGCGGCACGGTGAACGGCTCGCTGTGGCAGGCGGTGCTCGACGCCGGGGAGACCCCCGAGCTGGCCATGCGGCTGGCGGCCATCTTCGGCTTCGACCTGGACTTCTACAGCGACACGCGCCCGGGCGACACCTTCCGCCTGGCGCTGGAGAAGAAACGCTTCTCCAACGGAGCCACCGCGGGCTACGGGCGCATCCTGGCGGCGGAGTACGTTAACGGCGGCAAGGCCTACCGCGCCGTGCTCTTCCACGACGCCGAAGGCCAGCCCGCCTACTTCAAGGACGACGGCGCCTCGCTGCAGAAGGCCTTTCTGCGCTCGCCGCTGAAGTACGCGGCGCCCGTCACCTCGCACTTCAGCCAGCACCGCTTCCACCCCATCCTGCACGAGTACCGCGCGCACCTGGGCACGGACTTCGGCGCGCCCGTGGGCACGCCGGTGCAGACCATCGGGTCAGGGCGCGTGATCTACGCCGGGCGCAAGGGCGGGGACGGCATCCTGGTCGAGATCCAGCATGCCAACGGCTACCAGACCTACTACCTGCACCTGTCGCGGGCGCTGGTGCGCGTCGGGCAGCACGTGGAGCAGGGACAACTGATCGGGCGGGTGGGTGCCACCGGGCTGGCTACCGGGCCGCACCTGGACTTCCGCATCGCGCAGAAGGGCAAGTTCCAGAACTTCGAGAAGCTGCGGCTGCAGTTGCCGCCGGCCAACCCGGTGCCCAAGAAGGATTGGCCGGAGTTCGCCGAGGTGCGCGACCAGGAACTGGGGCAGTTGCCAGCGGCGCCGGCGACGCAGGCGGGCGTGTCGCATCGCGCCGCGGCCCTGGCGGCTTCGGCCAACGGGCGGTAAATCCACCACAGAGACACGGAGGCACAGAGAAGAACAGGAACAGCCACGGATTCCCACGGATAAGAAGTCCACGATCGGTGGGAATCCGTGAAGATCCGTGGCTGGTTCTTGCTTTCCTCTGTGTCTCTGTGACTCTGTGGTGAGTCTTACTCCAGGTCGCGCCAGTTGGGGCCGGCGCCGATCTCGACCAGCAAGGGCACGCGCAGCTTGTGGGCGCTCTCCATCTT
This sequence comes from Terriglobales bacterium, assembly GCA_035519175.1. Lineage (GTDB taxonomy): Bacteria > Acidobacteriota > Terriglobia > Terriglobales > Acidobacteriaceae > DASPRL01. The sequence goes on along the minus strand of DATIWW010000182.1, from coordinate 4,154 downwards.
GTCCTTGACCAGGACGCGAACTTCTTCCAATTCTCTCTTGGGCACCTCGAAGACCAGTTCGTCGTGGACCTGCAGGGTCATGAGGGTCTTGAGCCGGCGGCGGGCAAGCTCGGCGTCGATCTGGATCATGGCCAGCTTGATGAGGTCGGCGGCGGTGCCCTGCAGGGGCGAATTGACCGCGGTGCGCTCGGCGAAGCCGCGCATGTTGGGGTTCTTGGAGTTGATGTCGGGGATGGGGCGGACGCGGCCGAAGAGCGTCTCGACGCGCTGGGTGCGCCGGCAGCCGGCGATGGTCTGGTCGATCCAGCGGCGCACCCCGGCGTGGGCCTCGAAGTAGGCGTCGATGAAGCGCCGCGCCTCGCCCTGCTCGATGCCCAACTGCTGTGCCAGGCCGAAGGCGGAGAGCCCGTAGACGATGCCGAAGTTCACCACCTTGGCGGCGCGCCGCTGGTCGTCGGTGACCATGAGCGGCGGCACGCCGAAGACGCGGGCGGCGGTCTGGGCGTGGATGTCGTCGCCGCGGCGGAAGGCCTCGGTGAGCAGCTTGTCCTCGGAGAAGTGCGCGAGCAGACGCAACTCGATCTGCGAGTAGTCGGCGGAGAGCAGCAGGTTGCCGGGCTCGGCGATGAAGGCGGCACGGATCTCGCGCCCCAATTCCGTGCGCACCGGGATGTTCTGCAGGTTGGGATTGATGGACGACAGGCGGCCGGTGGCGGTCGAGGCGGGATTGAAGGTGGTGTGCAGGCGGTGGTCGGCGGGGCTGACCAGCGCGGGCAGCGCGTCCACGTAGGTGGACTTCAGCTTTGCGAGCTGGCGGTACTCCAGCACCTTGCGCGGGACCTCGTGGGTGAGCGCCAATTCCTCGAGCACGTCCACGGCGGTGGAGATGGTCTTGCCCTTGCCGTACTTCACCGGCTTGGGCAGGTTGAGCTTGTTGAAGAGGACGTCGCCGAGCTGCTTGGGAGAGTTGAGGTTGAACTCGTGGCCGGCGAGAGAGTGGATCTCTTTGGCCTTGGCGGCGACCTCGCGCTCCAGGCGCGCGGACATCTTCGCGAGCACGGCGGTATCGATCTTCACGCCCGCCTGCTCCATGCGCACCAGCACCGGGACGAGCGGCAGGTCGATCTCTTCATACAGCTTGAGCAGGCCGGCTTCCTCGACCTCGTGGCGCAGGGCGGCGGCGAGGCGGCCGGTGAAATCGGCGGCCGGGGCCAGGTCGCCGGAGAGGTTGAGGCTGAAGCGGCGCAGGGCGGCGTCGGCGAGGCCGTGCTTGGCGGTGGTGGGATTGAGCAGGTAGGAGTAGAGCAGTGAATCGTCACGCACGCCGGCGAGCGCGACGCCCAGGGGCGCCAGCGCGTGGCGGGCGGCCTTGGAGTCGTGCAGCGCCTTGGGCAGTGCGGGATCGGCCAGGGCGGCGCGCAGGCGCTCGGCGGCGGGGCCTGTTTCCAATGCGACGGTGAGCGCGGTGCCGGGCGCGGCCGAGATGGCCAGCTTCTTCTCCTCGGGCACCGGCGGCGCCAGCGGCAGCTTGCCTTTCTTCGCGGCCGGCTCTTCTTCCTCCTCTTCTTCTTCCTCCTCTGCCTCAGCGGCGGACTCGACGGCCACGGCGAGGGCGGCACCTTTGGGCAGCGACGCGAGCACGGCCTCGACATCCGCGGCGGTCTTGGCCTCCGCGTACTCGCTCTTCGCAACTTCCTGCGAGGGCGCCAGTTCGCGCAGCATGCCGGTGAATTCGAGTTCCGTGAAGAGGGCGCGGGCAGCCTCGACGTCGGGGGGCTGCGGGCGCATGGCCTCGAGATCGAGCGCGACCGGCACGTTGGTCTCGATGGTGGCCATCTGCTTGGAGAAGAGGATCATGTCGCGGTTGTTCTCCAGCGACTCGCGGTAGGTCTTCTTCTCGACCTCGGCGGCGCGCGCGAGGGCGGCGTCGAGCGAGCCGAAGCGGCGGATGATCTCCACCGAGCCCTTGTCGCCGATGCCGGGGGCGCCCGGGATGTTGTCCACGGAGTCGCCGCGCAGTGCCATCACGTCCACGACTTTTTCCGGCGGCACGCCCAGGATCTCTTCCACCTTGGCGGGGTCGCAGATGAGGTTGTCCTTGGGCGGGTTGAGGACGTGGACCTTGTCGGTGACCAGTTGCAGCATGTCCTTATCGCTGGAGACGACGAAGACGGGGTGGGAGCGCGCGGCGGCCTGGCGGGCGAGCGTGCCGATGAGATCGTCGGCCTCGTAGCCCTGCATCTCCAGGATGGGGATGCGGAAGGCCTCCAGCGCGCGGCGGATGTAGGGGATCTGCTGGTTGAGGTCGGGCGGGGTCTCGGCGCGCGTGGCCTTGTAGCCCTTGTACTCGACCTCCTGGAAGGTCTGCGACTTGATGTCGAACTTGCGCACGGTGGAAACGGCGGCAGCCTGCTGGTCGCGGAATGTGGGCCCGGCCACGTCGAAGACGGCGGCCAGGTATTGGGGGCGGAAGTCGGCGATGAGCTTGCGCAGCATGTTCACGAAGACGTAGGTGGCGGCGGTGGGCAGGCCGCTGCGCGTGGACATGGGGCGCTGGCGCGCCATGGCGTGGTAGGCGCGGAAGATCAGCCCCATGGCGTCGATGAGGAAGACGGGAGGCTTGTCGGCGGATTGAGGCTTCGCGGGCAAGGCAGATTCATTTAACCACAGAGACACCGAGACACAGAGGAGCGCCGAGGCGCCGCAGGATGACGCCATCCCGCGGAGCGGGATGGCGGAAAGCGCAAGGTCCTTCGACTCGCGCTGCCTTGCGGCTCCGCCGCAAGGCAGCCCTCGCTCAGGATGACATTGCAGCGCGTGATCCGCGTCGATCCGCGGCGGGTTTAGAGTGTTACTCAATCAGCATGCAGTCGCCGTAGGAGTAGAAGCGGTAGCGCTCTTTCACGGCGTGCTGGTAGGCGGCGAGGATGGGCTCGCGACCGGCGAAGGCCGAGACCAGCATGAGCAACGTGGATTGGGGCAGGTGGAAGTTGGTGAGCAGTGCGCCCACTACGCGGAACCGGAAGCCGGGATAGATGAACAGATCGGAGGCGCCGGAGAGCGGCACGATGCGGCCGTCGCAGCTTTGCGCGGCGGCATACTCCAGGGTGCGGACAGTGGTGGTACCCACGGCGACGATGCGGCGTCCGGCCTGGCGAGCGCGCTCGATGGCCTGGGCGGCGGCGGGCGCGATCTGGAACCACTCGCGGTGCATCGTGTGCTCCTCGACGCGCTCGACGTGCAACGGCTGGAAGGTGCCCAGGCCGACGTGTAACGTGATCTCGGCGGCCTCGATGCCGCGGGACTTCATCTCGGCCAGGATCTCGGGGGTGAAGTGCAGGCCGGCGGTCGGGGCGGCGACGGAGCCGCGTGCGCTCGCGTACACGGTCTGGTAGCGCTCGCGGTCGGCGGGCTGGTCGGGGCGCGCGATGTAGGGCGGCAGAGGCACGTGGCCCAGGCGCTCGAGCAGGGTGAAGAGGTCGGGGACGGGCTGGAAACGCAGGATGCGCTCGCCGAAGTCGCCGCGCGCGAGGATCTCGGCCTGGAGCTCGTCGTGGTCGCCGAAGAAAAGGCGCTCGCCCACCCCCAGCTTGCGGCCGGGGCGGACCAGGGCGTGCCACACCAGGGGGTTGCCCGCAGGGGCAGTCTTCCCTTCATCGTCAAGAACCGCAGATCCCTCGTCGCGGCGCTCCTCGGGATGACAAGCGGGAGAGGTGAGCAGCACTTCCACGCGGCCGCGGAGAAAATCACGAGAGGCGGGATTGCGCGGGCTGAGAGGCTGGGCGCGCAGGCCGGCGCGGCGCCCGTAGAGGCGCGCGGGGAAGACGCGCGTGTTGTTGAAGACCACCAGGTCCGTGGGGCGGAGCAGCGCGGGCAGGTCGCGGAAGCCACGGTCGGCGAGGACGCCGGTAGCGCGGTCCAGGTGCAGCAGGCGGGAGGCGGCGCGGTCGGCCAGCGGCTCCTGCGCGATCAGCTCGGGGGGAAGATCGTAGTGGAAGTCGGAAACCAGCATGGGACCGGAGGATCGGGTCATTGAGTCATCGGGTCATCGCGTCATTGAAAAGCCAGTTGCGGGGCCAAATGAGTGAATCAGCAAGTCAGCCGGTGAGTAAATGGGTTCCCGTCCCGCAGCGATTGCGCGGAAAATGCCCACT
>DATIWW010000181.1:0-2589 GCA_035519175.1 Terriglobales bacterium | reverse complement strand
TCCGGCCGGCCGTAGACCGGGGCGGCCACGTACGCCTGCCCGCGCTCCTGGTGCCAGGCGGCCAGCTTGCGGGAGAGCTGGATGGAGACGGTGCTCATCCCGCAGTGGATGGCGCCGCGGGGCAGCGCCTCGAGCAGATCGCGGGCCACCACCTCCACCGCCGGGTCGTCGGCCAGCATGCTGATGGCGACTTCCGCTCCCGTAGCCGCGTCGCGCGCCGACGCGGCCTCGCGCGCGCCCGCCGGCACCTTTCCCGGCGTCCGGTTCCAGGCGCGCACCTCGTGACCGGCGGCCACCAGGTTGGCCGCCATGGCCCGGCCCATCTGCCCCAGGCCGAGAAAAGCGACGCGCATCACTGCTTCCCGAAGAGCGCGCGCAGGCGGCCGCCCAGCCCCCGCCCGAGCAGCGTGCGGTAGACCCGCAGGCCCAGGCCCCAGGCGCGCTTGCTGTAGGGGTAGTACCAGAAGGCGGGAAAGTTCACCCGCTCCAGGTTGACGTGGCGCAGCTCGCAGAAGTCGCGCAGGCCGTGCTTGCCGTGTACCCGCCCCAGGCCGCTGGCCTTCACCCCGCCCCAGGGAGTCTCGGGAGCGGCGTGCGTGTAGAGGGTGTCGTTGTGCATCACCGTGCCGGCCAGGAGCTGGTTGGCCACCCGCTCGGCCGCGGCCCGGTCCTTGGTGAAGACGTAGGCGGAGAGCCCGTACTTGCTGTCGTTGGCCAGGCGGACCGCCTCCTCCTCGGTGCGGAAGGTGAGGATGGGCAGCATGGGGCCGAAGGTCTCCTCCCGCACGATGTCCATCTCGGCCGTGGCATCGGCGAGCACGGTGGGCTGCACGAAGCGGGCCCCATCCGCGGTCACCTTCACCTCGCCGCCCGCAAGCACCTTGGCGCCCCGCTGGCGGGCGTCGTCCAGGTGGCGGCGGACGATTTCCACCTGCATCTGCGTGGTCATGGCCCCCACGTCCACGTCGTGGCGGTTGGGCTCCCCCTGGCGCAGGTCCTTGGCCAGCGCCACCACCTTCTCGGTGAACGGCTGGGCCACGCTCTCGTGCACGTAGACCCGCTCCACCGAGGCGCAGGTCTGGCCGGAGTTGGAGAACGCGCCCCAGGCGATCTTCTTCACCGCCGCGTCCAGGTCGGCGTCGGGGAGGACGATGGCGGGATCCTTGCCGCCCAGCTCGAGGACGCAGGGGATCATCTGCTCGGCGGCGGCGACGTTCACCCGCCGGCCGGTGGCCACGGAGCCGGTGAAGAGGACCATGTTCACCCCGCTGCGGATCAGCTCGGCGCCGATCTCCCCCCGGCCCTGCACCACCCCGAAGAGGCCGCGGGGCAGCCCCGCCTCCTCGAAGAGGGCGCGGGTCTTCTCCAGGATGATGGGCGTGAACTCGCTGGGCTTCACCACCACCGCGTTGCCCGCCATCAGCGCCGCCGCCGCGTCGCCGGTGGGGATGGAGAACGGATAGTTCCAGGGGGAGATGATGCCGATCACCCCCCGCGGGTAGAAGCGCAGGTACGACTTCTTGTGGGGGAAGAGGTGCAGGGGGATGCGCTCGTCGCGGAGGATCTTCTCCGCCTGGTGCGCGTACCAGTTCACCGCGTCCGCGACCGGCAGCACCTCCATGAAGAGCGACTCGTTGCGCGTCTTCCCGTTCTCCCGGGTGAGGTGGTCGCAGAATTCCTCGGCGCGGGCGAGGAGCAGGTCCTTGAAGCGGAGCAGCACTTCCCGCCGCTCGGCGAACGACTTCCGCGCCCACTCGGCCTGCGCGGCGCGGGCCTGCTGCACCGCCTCCCGCACTTGCTGGGTGGTGGAAACGCGCACTTCTCCCAACAGCTTGCCGCTGCCCGGCTCGTACACGGTCAGGGTGCCTTGCGGCGACACCGTTCCCTGCGCCAACCTCTGCGGAATCGCGATCGCTTCTGCCATCGGACGCCTCCTCCGGGGAGTGGGGTGGGGCGTACGCCCGCTGCCGCGCGGTGTCAATCGATCCCGCTCGGGGGAGAATTCAGATTTGACTTCGGCAGCTTGCAAGGCGAAGCTAGATAGCTGACAGATGTTGGGCATCGACGACATGCTGCGGCTGGGCAACCAGCCGCTCGACACGCCGGCCGAGCTCTCCCCAGTCGAGAAGGATGGCGCCTCCGCGCAGCCGCCCACCGTGCTGGTGGTCGATGACGACCGGGCGGTGCGGGAGGTGCTCTCGGCGGTGCTCAAGGAAGAGGGCTATCCGGTGCGGCAGGCGGAGACCGCCGACGCCGCCCTGCAGATGCTGCGCGGCGAGGACCTGCCGCTGGTCCTCTGCGACGTGAAGATGCCCGAGCACGACGGCCTCTGGCTCCTGGAGCACGTGCTCCAGCGCCACCCGCACGCCGCGGTGGTGATGCTCACCGGCTTCGGAGACACGGAGAGCGCCGTCGACTGCCTCAAGCGCGGCGCCGCCGACTACTTGCTCAAGCCGCCCCGGGTGACCGAGCTGGTGCGGGCCATCGAGCGGGCCTGGAGCAAGAGCCGGCTGACCGCGGCGCGCGCCCGCTACCACCAGGGGCTGGCCCGGCGGGTGCGCGAGCGCACCGCCCAGCTCACCACCGCCC
>DATIWW010000180.1:0-4350 GCA_035519175.1 Terriglobales bacterium | reverse complement strand
CCAGCTTGAGCGCACCCGGAACGTTGATAGCGATCACGGGCGAGGTCTCGGTCAGGCCGTAGCCCTCGTAGATGGGGATGCCCACCGAGGCGTACCACTCCGAGAGTTCCTTGCCCAGGGGTGCGCCCCCGGAGATGTAGGCGCGGACGCGCCCGCCGAAGGCCTTGCGCACCCGCGAGTACAGGATCAGGTCGGCCAGCTTCCAGGCGGGCCCGCCGGGAGTCTTGCCGGCCACGACCTGGTCGCGGTGGGCGGCGCCCACCTTGACCGCCCAGTTGTAGAGCGAGCGCTTGAAGCCGTTCCCGGCGGCGTGCTGCACCGCGTTGTAGATCTTCTCGTAGACGCGGGGGACGCCCACGAAGAGGGTGGGGCGGGTCTCCAGCATGGTGCGGTGCAGCTCGTCCACGTTGGGGCAATAGGCGATGGTGACGCCGTCCTGGAAGAGCCAGTAGTCGAGGTGGCGGGCGGTGATATGCGAGAGGGGAAGGTAGGAGATGCAGAGGTCCGCGGGGCCCATCTCGAAGTCCTGGTTCGACCGGTCGAGGTTGCTGCACAGGTTCTCGTGGGTGAGCATGACGCCCTTGGAGCGGCCGGTGGTGCCGGAGGTGTACATGATGGTGGCCAGGTCCCGGGGCTGGGCGGCGCGCGCGAGGGCATCGAGTTCGGCATCGTGCTCGGTGCCGGTGGGACTGTTGTGCATCAGGCGGTGCATGGGCAGGGCCTCGGTGATGCCCACATAGTCCATGATGACCACCTTCTCCACCTGCGTCTGGTCCTTGACGGCGAGGAACTTCTTGAGCTGATCGGCGGTGGAGAGGAAGAGGGCGCGGGCGCCGGAGTCGCGCAGGATGTAGGCGATCTGCTCGGGCAGCAGGGTGGGATAGATGGGGACGTCCACCACGCCCAGCATCAGACAAGCGAAGTCCGCCAGGGCCCACTCCGGGCGGTTCTCGCTCAAGATGGCGACGCGATCGCCCTTCTGGATGCCCCAGGAAAGGAGCGAGCGCGCGATGCCCACGGTGTTGCGGTAAAGCTCGCGGGAGGAGATGGGGATCCACTTGATGGTCTGCTTGTAGGTCATGACGCGGTCGAGGTTGCGCTCCACCGCCTGGAAGAGGATCTCGTTGATGGTACGGGGGACGGCGATGGGCGGGACGCTCATGCGGAGGGACGCGCCTCCATGCCGGAGAGGATGACGTCGACGACGGCCTCGGCGGCGCCGCCCAGGGGATAGTCGCGGTCGCTGAGCAGCCAGGAGGTGACCATCTCGTCCAGCGCTCCGAAAAAGCAGTTGGCGGCGATCTTGTCGGAGAGCTGGCGGCGGAAGACGCCCGCCTGCTGGCCCTCGCGCACCACCTCGCGGATCAGGTCGAAGTACTCGACCAGGTGGTTGCGGGAGAACTGCGCCAGGAACTTGGCGCTCTGCCGTAATTCGGTCTGGAAGACGGCGGCCAGGTCGCGCTTCTTGCCCAGCAGGTCGAGGTGGAGGAAGGCCATGCGGCGCAGCTTCTCGCGGGGGTCGTGGATCTTGGCCAGGTCCTCCCGGGCCAGCCGCAGGAAGGTCTCGAAGGCGGAGTCGATGGCGGCCATCAGGATCTGCTCTTTGTTCTGGAAGTAGAGGTAGATGGTGCCGTCGGCGACGCCGGCGCGGTCGGCGATGTCGGAGACGCGGGAGTTGTAGTAGCCGTTTTGGGCGATCACCTGGACGGCAGCCTCCAGGATGCGCTGGTACTTCTCGGAGCTGCGGCCGGGCGCGGGCTTGGCGCCGGGACGAGCCGGGGAGTTGCGTTTGACCATGGGCTCCAAATTCGCTTCGGGGATGCGGCGGTGGCCCGGCAGCGGCCTTGTCCCTCGCCGGCGGGCGCGTCTGATGGGTACTGTACGGCAGGCGCGGGGTTCGCGCAACGGCAAAGGCCCGCCCGCCTTCCACGCCGCCGAAATCGCCGCGCCACCGGCGCCTTCGTCCCTGGGATGCTGGGCGTTGACCCGCCGGCCGGCCGGCGGTTAGTCTAGACGGCGTCTCGTCGATGGGCAGAGGAGGCTCTTTGAGGATACGCACGACTCTACTGACAACGCTGCTGGCCGGGGCCCTGACCCTGGTGCTGCAGCCCCTGGGCGGTCCTGGCGCGCGGGCGCAGGAAAAGAAGGCGCCGGCGCCCGCGCCGCTGAAACTGAAGGTCGGGGACATGGCGCCCGACTTCGCGCTGCTGTACCAGGACAGCCAGGACAAACTGCAGAAGGTCACGCTCAGCGACTTTCGCGGCAAGAAGCAGGTCGCGGTGGCCTTCTATGTCTTCGCTTATACGAGCGGTTGAACCGCCGAGATGAAGGCCTTCCAGCAGAACCTGCAGAAGCTGGAAGCCGCCGACACCCAGGTCCTGGGTGTGAGCGTAGACAGCCCGTTCTCCAATAACGCGTGGGGCCGATCGATGGGCGTCACCTTCCCGCTCTTGAGCGACATGGGCGGGAGCGTGATCCAGGAGTACGGCCTGGGCAAGACTTACACCATCGCGGGTGTGAAGATGGAGTCGGCACGGCGCGCCACCTTCCTGATCGGCAAGGACGGGAAGATCCTGAACATCCAGGTGGACAACGACGCCGTCGATCCCACCAAGACGGTGGAGGCCTGCCAGGCGCGGCGGCTGAAGGAGTAGCGGCCGGAGACTCGCGAGGCCGCGCGGGAGCTTCTGGCGCGGCCTCGCGCTTCGTTCCGCCGATTTGACCGCGGCTTACCCCGTTGGTAGTATGGGTGCGCGGGGTGGAGCAGTCTGGTAGCTCGTTGGGCTCATAACCCAAAGGTCGGGGGTTCAAATCCCTCCCCCGCAACCAAAGTTTCGGGCCGCGCGCCAGCGCGGCCCATCGTTTTTCCCACCCTTGTATCTTCCCTCGCCAGACGCGACGGATAGGGCACCCTCGAGATTGTTCCCGGGCTATGCTCTCCCGTCGATAGGTGGGCCACCCGCCCACGCGTTCCAAGCTAAACACCGTCCCGTAGGGTCTTGAATAGGTCGCTCTTGGTGCCTTCGTACGACGAGCATTTAGACGGGCGAGATGGGCGTACAATGGCCAGCTTCATCGATGAGGTCAAGAGAAAAGTGCGGATGAATTTGTCGAGTGGTCGACGAAGGCCGCGAATCATCAATTGGCTGTATCTTTACCTATCTGTTTGTTTGCTCGTTTCGCTCCCTGAAGCTGGCCAAGCTCAACAAGCACCGGATCGCAAGCGGGAGTTCTTAGAAATGTATGCCCGCGCTTACTATCCGGGCCGCAGTGGACAGATCATGCTGGTGCCCCGTGAGGGCGACTTTGTGACCCTCAATGAGCCGGCCTCCCGCTTCATGCACGGGAGTCCGTGGAGCTATGACGCCAACATTCCCTTGCTGTTTTTTGGCCCTCCCTTTATCCGTAGAGGTACCTATGCCGATGCTGCGGTGCAGCAGGACATTGTTCCAACATTGGCCAAGCTTCTGAGATTGCCCCTGCCCCCGACGGTCACGGGCCGATCGCTGGAAAAAGCCTTGGATTCATCGGCTGGTCGCCCGCGCGCCATTTTGCTGGTCGTGCTGGACGGTATGCGGCAGGACTATTTCGAGCGGCACCGGGAAGTTTTGCCGACTCTGACCCGCTTGCGCCGAGAGGGAGCTTGGTTTAGCAACGCCCGAGTGAACTTCCTGCCTACCATTACTCCCCTAGGCCATGCCACCATCGGAACTGGTGCCGATCCGCGCGTGCACGGGATCGTGGTCAATACTGCCTTTGACCACATCAGCGGAAAGCCGCAGAGCCCCTACCCGGGCATGTCCCCGCGAACGCTTATGGCGCTGACTCTGGCCGATCTTTGGAACCTCGAAACCGAAGGCCAAGCTGTGATCATCGGCCAAGGCAGCATTTTCGTCGCAGTCGCCGGTCTCGTAGGACACGGAGCATGTTTGCTCAACGCACGGCCAACCATCCTGGCCAGTTATTCCACACAAGGGGGATGGGAAACCAACTCGGAGTGCTACAAGCTGCCCGAGTATTTGAAGAACCAAAAGTCGGCGCAGCTTTGGGAGGCCGCTCATGGGCAGTGGATGGGCCACGATATCGCAAACCCGGATGCTGTGAGTCGCTCAGCTTTGTTCCCGAAGTTTGAAGCGGATGCTCTGGTGGCAATGATCGAGAATGAACCTGTGGGCGCAGACGACTTGACTGATCTTCTGCTCGTCAACTTGAAAGCGCCTGATTTTGTGGGTCACCAGTACGGCCCCGATTCTCCAGAGATGCGTGAGACACTAGCGGAACAGGATCGCCAGCTGGCGCGCATCCTGGAGGCGCTGGCTAAGAAAGCCGGCGCCAACCGGTTTGTGGTTG
>DATIWW010000179.1:0-5434 GCA_035519175.1 Terriglobales bacterium | reverse complement strand
CCAGGAGGGCGGTGCGCGAGGTGGCGACGACGGCGCAGTTGCCCTTACTGCCGCTGGCCAGCACCGTCAGACGAAACGCCATGCGGGTGAGCATAGCATGACTCTTGCCGCGGCGGGATTGGCGATCGCACTTCGCTACGGCACCCAGTCAGCGATATAGATGTCGATGGTTTCGCGGCTCTTGCTGTTGCGCTGCGAGGCCCACACCAGCTTGCTGCCGTCGGGGCTGAACATGGGAAAGCCGTCGAAGCCCTCCGCGTAGGTGATGCGCTCCAGGCCGCCGCCATCCAGATCCACGGTGTAGAGCTCGAAGTTGCCCATCCCCGGTCCCGAGTGCACGTTGGAGGAAAAGATGATGCGCTTGCCGTCGGGGAAGAAGAAAGGCGCGAAGCTGGCCGCGTTGAGGTGGGTGATCTGGCGTTGGCCGCTGCCGTCGGCGCGCATGATCCAGATCTCGAGCGTGGTGGGATGGTAGAGGCCCTGCCGGAGCAGGCCCTGGAACTCGGCGATGTCTTTCTTGCTGGTGGGATGGTAGGCGCGGTAGACGATCCACTGCCCGTCGGGGGAGAAGAAGGGCCCGCCGTTGTAGCCCAGTTCGTGGGTGAGGCGCTGCACGTGGCCGCCGCCGGCGTCCATGGTGTAGATGTCGAGGTTGCCGTGGCGCAGCGAGGTGAAGACGATCTTCTTGCCGTCGGGCGAGATGGTGGCCTCGGCATCGTAGCCCCAGTGGTGGGTGAGTTGCCGGATATCGGAGCCGTCGGGGTTGGCGGCGTAGATCTCGTAGCTGGGATAGAGGGCCCAGCGGTAGCCCTTGGACCAGTCGGGCGGCGGCGGACACGCCATGTTGCTCTTGTAGGTGGAGGCGTAGAGGATGCGCTTGCCGCCGGGAAAGAAGTAGGCGCAGGTGGGGCGGCCGCCCTTCGACACCTGGCGCACGTTCGAGCCGTCCGTGTTCATGGTGTAGATCTGGTCGCACTGGCCGCCCGGGGGCGTGGCCTGGAAGATGAGCTGCCGGCCGTCGGCGGAGAAGTAGGCTTCGGCGTTGGTGCCGCCGAAGGTGAGCTGGCGCAGGTTGCGCAGGTGGGTCTCTTGGGCAGAGCGCAAGCCGGGAGCGGGCGCCTGTTGTGCGGCCGCGAGCAGGGCGGCGGAGGCCAGCAGGAACGCCAGAAAGCTGCAGCGGATCGTCTTCATGCGTGGGCGAGCGCGATTCCCTTTCCTAGTACTTGTAGAAGCCGCGGCCGGCCTTGCGGCCCAGCCAGCCCGCGTCCACCATCTTGATGAGCAGGGGGCAGGGATAGTACTTGGGATCGCCCAGCCCGGCGTGCAGCACGCGCATGATGTCGAGGCAGACGTCGAGCCCGATGAAGTCGGCCAAGGTGAGCGGCCCCATGGGGTGGTTCATGCCCAGCTTGAAGACCTCGTCCACCGCCTCGGGGGTGGCCACGCCTTCCATCACGGCGTACATGGCTTCGTTGAGCAGAGGCATGAGCACGCGGTTGGAGACGAAGCCGGGGGCGTCGTGCACCTCCACCGGGCTCTTGTCCAGGTTGCCGGCCAGCGTCTTGACGGCGGCGCAGGTCTCATCGGAGGTGGCCAGCCCGCGGATGACCTCCACCAGCTTCATCACCGGCACGGGATTGAAGAAGTGCATGCCGATCACCTGGTCGGGACGCTTGGTGAAGCCCGCCAGCTTGGTGATGGAGATGGAGGAGGTGTTGGAGGCCAGGATGACCTCGGGGCGGCAGATGCGGTCCAGGTCGCGGAAGATCTGCTGCTTGAGCTCCAGCTTCTCGAAGACGGCCTCCACCACCAGGTCGCACTTGGCGAGCACGGCGCGGTCGATGACGGTCTCGATCTTCTGCAGGGCGGTGGCGCGGTCGTCGGCCGAGATCTTGGCCTTGGCCACCTCGCGGTCCAGGTTCTTGCCGATGGTGTCGAGGGCGCGGTCGAGCAGGCGCTGCTCCACGTCGCACAGCACCACGTGGTAGCGGTTCTTGGCGAAGACGTGGGCGATGCCGTTGCCCATGGTACCGGCGCCCACCACGCCGACGATCTTGATGTCCATATGAGTGCCTCCGAAGGTGAGGATGGGGACTACATGGGGCCGGTAGGAACCCTCAAACAGACGAGTGTAACAAAAGCAAAAGGGGACGCAAACGATCGCGTCCCCCAAACGGAAGAGCGGCGCTCACTCGTGGTAGGCGAAGCTGAGCTTGATGCCGGCGACCTCGATGACGTCGCCTTCGGCCAGCTCTTTCTGGCCGGCGATGTCGGCGCCGTTCACCTTCACCTTGACCGCCTTCTCGGAGGCGGCGATGAAGTACTTGGAGTCGCGCCGGCTGATGGTGGCCGCCACCTTGGGCGCGAACCAGCCCTTCAGCTTGATGGAGGCCATCTCCGACTTGCCGATCACGGTGAGCTTGCCGCTGAGGGTGTACTGGGGCTCGTCGGTCTTGCCTGCGAGCACGCTCAGCACGCCGGTGCGCTCCTTGGGAGGAGCGGCGGGCGCAGCCGGGGCGGCCGGAGCCGGAGCGGCAGGCGCGGCCGCGGCCGGGGCGCCGCCTGCTTCGGCGGGAGGCGGGGCGGCGGGCGGGGCGGCCGCGGGCGCTCCCTCCTTGGCGGCGCGCGCCGCCGCCATCATCTCCTTGGCCTTCTTGGTATCGAGCACCACCGTGGCCTCCAGCTTGGGCACGGCGGGCATGGTGGTGCGGTCGGCAGCCAGCGTGTGTTGCCCGGGCGTGTCCTCGTGCCACTCGTCCTTGAAGACCAGGGTGTGCTTGCCGATCAGCATGCTGTCGCCGTCCTTGAGCACCGACTTGCTGACCCGCTGGTTGTTGAGATAGGTGCCGTTGAGGCTGTTGTTGTCCTCGAGCACGTAGTGGTCGGTGTCCCAGTAGATCTTGGCGTGGTGCCCCGAGACCGCCAGGTTGTCGACCTGGATGAGGTTGTCGGGCAGGCGGCCGATGGTGACCGTGCCCTGCGCCAGGGTGAATTCCTTCAACACGTTCTGCTCGAACTTCAGATAGAGTTTTGCCATTCCGGGCTCCGGGTGGAGAAGAGTCTGCGATACCAGGGCTCGTCCTGCAGGCGGATGAGGATGCAGGTGATGTTGTCGTCGCCGCCGTGGTCCTTGGCCGCCTGGATGAGGGCGTCGCAGGCGGCCGCGAGGCTGCGGGCCGAGCGCACGATCTCCAGCAGGCGGTCGTCCTTCACGTGCTTGGTGAGGCCGTCGGTGGCCAGCAGCAGGATGTCGCCGGGCTGGCCCACCAGGTCGTCCAGATCGGGCTCCACCACCTCTTCCGAGCCCAGGGCGCGGATGATGATGTTCTGCATCTCCGAGTGCTCGGCTTCCTCGCGGGTGATCAGGCCGCGGCGCACCTGCTCCATCACCAGGGAGTGATCGTCGGTCAACTGCTGGATGGAGGCCTGGCGCAGCAGGTAGATGCGGCTGTCGCCCACGTGGGCGATGGAGATGAAGTTCCCCTTCACCAGCACGGCCACGATGGTGGAGCCCATGCCGGCGCGCTCGCTGGCTCCCGCCGCCGCCTGAAAGACGGCGCCGTTGGCCATCTGGATGGCGCTGCCCAGGGCGTTGGCGCGCTCGGAGACGCCTGCCACAGCCTTGCCCACCACCGGGTAGTTGCCGTTGTTGGCAGCCTGGCGAAAATAGTCGAGCACCGTGTCCACGCCCATCTTGCTGGCCACCTCGCCGGCCGCCTGCCCTCCCATGCCGTCGCAAACCACAAAAATGCCATAGCGCGCGTCGTACCCGAAGTTGTCTTCGTTGTTGGTACGCACGCACCCGATGTCGCTCTTGCCGGCTACCTGGACGGTTAGACTCATTCCCCTGCGTTCCGCCGCTGCGAGGCTATTGTACTGCCGGACCCTGCCTGGCCTTTCAGGGGAAGCGCCCCTGCCGCTGCCCCTTCCCAGCCGCTCCCAACTGCCGCGGGAACGGTGCAAAAGCGGGAGGACGCCAAGGCGGATTCCCGGGAGTCTCGGAGGAGGAAGCTGGCGGATTGTAGCGGCCCAAGTTGCCGGAAAGCAAGGGGTTTGTGGCTGCGGGCGGCTCGCGGCAGACCTCAAGGGACACCGGCCGCAGGTAACATCGGGTGCCACCCCTTCGGGCAGCACTGCGGGAGGCGGAGGCATCTGACTTAGGGTAGGATTTCAGATTCGGGTGCCAGGACCGGCAGGCCCCCCACGCCGGCCGGCACGGGAGGAGAACCATGCGGAAGACGATGCTGGCAATGCTCTTGAGCTTGGGAGTGGCGCTGGTTCTGAGCGCCCCGGCCCTGGCCCGCGATGCCGACGACTACCACCGGGGCCCGCAGGATGCCCGGCAGTCCGGCTACCAGCAGGGCTATCGCGACGGCTATGACCACGGGCGCGCCGACCGCGCTCATCGTGCCGGCTACAACTACCACAACGACGACTACCAGCGCGGGGAGAACGGCTACAACCGTTCCATGGGCAGCCGCGGGCAGTTCAAGCAGGGCTACCGCGACGGCTACCAGGCCGGCTACGAGGACGGCTACAACAACCGCAACGCGCGCTACGGAAACTGGGGCCAGCCCGGCTACGGCCAGCCGGGTTATCAAGGCTCCGACGTCGCCTATAACACCGGTTACCAGGACGGTCTCAACGAAGGCACCCAGGACCTGCGCACCGGCCACTCCTATCGTCCCACCGAGCACGCCGCCTGGCAGGACGCCGACCACAACCTGAGCACCGTGCACGCCGACAAGCAGGACTACAAGAACCGCTACCGTCAGGGCTACGAGGCCGGCTACCAGCAAGGCTACGGCCAGCCGGGCTCCGGGCAGCAAGGCTACGGCGGGCCGGGCGGCCAGGCCTACCAGGTCGCCTACAACACCGGCTACCAGGACGGCCTCAGGGAGGGCGCCGAGGACCGGCGCACCGGTCACTCCTATCGTCCTCACGAGCACGCCGCCTGGAAGGACGCCGACCACAACCTGAGCACGGTGCACGTCGACTCGCAGGAGTACAAGAACCGCTACCGCCAGGGCTACGAGCGCGGTTACCAGCAGGGCTACGGCCGCTACTAGTCACGCCTAGAAAACCAGAAGCCGCCGGAGCTCCGGCGGCTTTTCTGTTTCTATCCGCGCAAGGCTCAGGTGCGCTTGGCGGCTACCTGCAGGCGGACCAAGGCGCGCTCCAGCGCCACCAGGGCGCGGTCGAAGTCGGTCTCCGGGTCGCCGCCCTGGAGGCGGGCTTGGGCGCGGTCGCGGGCGTTCTGGGCGCGGGCCACGTCGATCTCCTCCGCCTTCTCGGCCGTCTGCGCCAGGATGGTGACCCGGTCGGGCAGGACCTCGGCGAAGCCCCAGGCTACCGCCAGGTGGCTGGTGATCTCGACGTTGCGGTAGGTGATCTCGCCCACCGCCAGCTCGGTGATCAGGGGCGCGTGCCCGGG
>DATIWW010000178.1:0-2070 GCA_035519175.1 Terriglobales bacterium | reverse complement strand
CCAGGCCGATCAGGATGTTGCGCAACAGGTTGTTGTTCCCGGCGCTCTCCCCGGTGCCTCCCAGGATCACGTTGGTGTCCAGAATGCTCTGCTGCTGCTGGTCCGGAGGCGTGGGCTTGGGCCCGCTGGTGCTGCCGTCGGAGTTGATGGTGAACATCTGCCCGGCGTTGATGGTGACGACGGTTCCGTCGGCCAAGGTGAGGGTGACCGTGCCGCTGTACACGTACAGGGTCACGCTGCCGTCGGGATTGACGACCAGGCCGAAGTCGGTGCCCACCACGCCGGCCACCGCCTTGGGGGTCTTGACCTGGAACTTGCCCCCGGGCTTGGTGATGGCGACCACGCGGCTGCGCAGCTTGCCGTAATCGAGTTCGAGCTGGGTCTGCTGGGAGGCGGCGTCGTGCTGCACCACCTTCATCTCGGTGTCGGAGCCCAGGCTGAGGATGGAGCCGTCGCGCAGGCTGACGCGCATGCGGCCGGACTTGTCGGTCTTCAACACGTCGTTCCAGTACAGGTCGTCTTTGACCCGGGCGGCCGACGCGTTGCGGAAACCGGCAGGAATCAGGGCGCTGATCTGGCCCGCTTCCTGGGTGGCTTTGGAGGACGAGGAGCCCCCCTGCGGCTGCGACAGGACCGGAAGGGGAACCATCAGGACGGCAAGCAGGACAGCCAGTGCCCGGTAGGGCAAGCTGAACGACGCGGTGGCTTTCATAGGTAGCCTCAAAAAACCGCCAGCAATAGGATACCGCACAACCTGTGAACGCGGTATTGTCGTCGCGGGAACCGCCCCAAGTCAAGGGTTTCTATGCCCCCAAGGCGGTTGGGGGCCTCAGGCCCGGGGCGCCAGCCTCTGCTTGAGGTGGGCGGCGATCTGGCGGCCGTGGAAGCGCCCATTCTCGATGAAGATCTCGTTGGTACGCGAGCCCGCCACGATCACTCCCGCCACGTACAGCCCGGGGATGTTGGTCTCGAAGCTCTCGGGATCGCAGACGGGGCGGTTCTCGCCGGGGGCGAGCTGGATGCCCAGAGCGCGCAGGAAGTCGAAGTCGGGGTGGTAGCCGGTGAGGGCGAAGACGAAGTCGTTCTTCAGGCGGAGCTCGCCCTCGGGGGTCTGCAGCAGGACGCTCTCGGGATGGATGGAGCGCACGGCGGTGCGGAAGCGGGCGGCGATCTCGCCGTTCTTGATGCGGTTCTCCAGGTCGGGGCGCACCCAGTACTTGATGTGCTCGTGCAGCCCGGGACCGCGGTGCGCCAGGGTGACGCGGGCGCCGTGGCGCCACAGGTCGAGCGCGGCCTCGGCGGCGGAGTTCTTCCCGCCCACCACCAGCACGTCCATGCCGTAGAAGGGATGAGGCTCGCGATAATAATGGAAGACCTTGGGCAATTCCTCCCCGGGGACACCCAGCAGGTTGGGCAGATCGTAGTAGCCGGTGGCCACCACCAGCTTGCGGGCGCGGTAGGCGTGGTCCTGGCCGTGCCGGTCGTGGGTGAGGACATGGAAGTCGCCATCGTGGCCGCTGACCTGCTCCACCCGCTGGTAGAGGCGGGTGTCGAGGCAGTAGCGCTCGGCCACCTTGCGGTAGTACTCCAGGGCCTCCTGGCGGGTGGGCTTCTGGTGGGCGCTGGCGAAGGGGATGTCGCCGATCTCCAGCAGTTCGGGGGTGGTGAAGAAGACCATGTCGGCGGGGTAGCGGAAGATGGAGTTGACCAGGCAGCCCTTGTCCACCAGCACGGAGCGCAGGCCGGCCTTCTGCGCCTCGATGGCGCAGGCCAGGCCGGTGGGCCCGGCGCCGATGATGAGGAGGTCGAAGATGGGGTCGGCGGGCATGGGGACCTAGCCTTAGATTCAGCCTTCGCCGCCGTGGATGCAAGTAGCTGGGAGCCGGTAGCTAGGAGCTAAGGGACGCGGGGCGTACAATTTTTGGTTGGGCTTGAGTGACAAGGAGAAGGCCATGGCCAGCACCGTGGAAGCGGCGAGGGGAACGCGCGTCGAATCCGACAGCATGGGCACCATCGAGGTGCCGGCGAACGTGTACTGGGGGGCGCAGACGCAGCGCTCGCTGCTGCACT
>DATIWW010000177.1:0-4730 GCA_035519175.1 Terriglobales bacterium | reverse complement strand
ACCTGACCTCGATGGGCAGCCTGCTGTTCATGGCGCTGATCGGGCTGATCCTGGCTTCCGTGGCCAACATCTTCTGGCACAGCTCCGCGCTCTACTGGGTGGTGACCTACGCCGGCGTCCTGATCTTTGTCGGTCTGACCGCCTACGACGGGCAGAAGATCAAACGCATGCACGCCATGGGGATGGAGGGTACCGACCAGGACCGGAAGGCCGCCATCCTGGGCGCGCTCGCTCTCTACCTCGACTTCATCAACCTGTTCCTGTACCTGCTGCGCGTCTTCGGCCGGAGGAAGTAGCCATGCAACGGAGCGGCGCTTCCGCCTGCAGGGGATGCCTGGCGCTGGCGGCGCTGTTGCTGCTGGCGCTGCCGCTTCTCGGCCAGGGGGAGCCCCAGCCCGCTCCCCCCGACGTCCCCAAGATCCTGCAGCAGGCCCACGCGCTGCAGAAGCAGGGCAAGCTGGACGACGCCATCACCCTCGTCCTGGAGAACGCCGACGCGGTGCGCGACGCCTACGGCGGCGAGAGCCTCGGCTTCGCCGAGATGGCCGAGACCCTGGCCGATCTCTATGTGCTCAAGGCGCGCGGCGGTCCCGAGGCCGGGGGCGCCGAGCCGCTCCAGCCCGAGGACGCCGCCAAGGTCTACGACGCCTGCGCCCAGATGTACCGCCTGGCGTTGGCCATCCAGCAGAAGTTCCCCGATACCCTGGCGGCGGAGATCCGCCTGCGCAAGGCGCTGGCCGATATCCATCGCAGCGTGGAACCGCCGCCGCCGCCGGCCGAGCCCGGGGCCACCCGGCCTGAAGGAGAAAAGGCGAGCGCCTCCGCCCCCGACGAGGAGGCCCTGCGCGCGGCCCGCGAGGAAGAAGCGCGCCGCGCCCAGCAGGAACTCGCGGCCTGGGAAAAGGCGATGGAAGAGCAGCGGGCCCGGGAGGCGCGGCAGGAGGCTGCCGCCAAGGCGCCGAAGTCGAAGAAGACAGCCAAGAAGACATCCAAGACGGCCTCGAGCAAGAAGCCGGCGCCCAAGACCGCCGCCAAGCCCGAGGACGCCGGCCCGGTCGTGCTGGGGGCGATGGGCGGCACCGACTACGACGCCAGCAAGCCGAACTGGGGGCAGCCCACGCCGCCCCCCTCTTCCGCCACCGCGGCAGGCCAGCCCACGCCGCCGCCCTCTTCCACCACCGCGGCAGGCCAGCCCACGCCGCCGCAGTACCAGACCAAGGCCGAGTACACCTTCCCTGACGAAACGGTCGAGGGTGATCTGGAGAAGCCGCCGGGGAGTTCGAACACCCTGGAGCGCTATCCCACCATCGAATCGCCGGATGCGGTAGCGCCGGGACAGGAGTTCGCCGTCCAAGTCTCGCTGACCGAGGAGCAGATCACCCCGGAGGCCCGGGTGCAGCAGGGCGCGACCACCGCCGAGGGCAAGCTGGCCCTGGCCCTGCCGCAGAGCGCCGAGAACCAGTGGAAGATCGACGTGGCGCTCTCCGCTCCCGGCCTGGAGTTCGCCCGCGGCTCCAACCTGGGCAGCATCGTGCTCCCTCGCGATGGCGATTCCACCGTCGCCATCTTCTATCTGCGCGCGCGGCCCATGGGGGCGGCCGAGAAGTCCATCCACCTGATGGCTACGCTGTGGTACCAGGGCAGCTACCTGGCGCGCATCGAGCGCGACCTGGTGATCCGCAGCCCGCAGGGCACGGCCGCGAATCTGGAGGTGGGGCGGGCGCAGGGAGGCGCAGCGCCGGCGGCGCGCGCGGAAGCCAAAGCGGCGGCTCCGCCGGCGGCGCGGGCCGCGCCGAAGGCCGCCGCCGAGGAAGCCGCTCCCGCAGCCGCGGGCCCGCCCGCCGTCGAGCAGCGGCGCGCGGCGCTCGATCTGGGCTTCGTGCCTCCGGACCTCACCGTGGTCCTGCTGCACAACCCCGGCGACAACACCGAGACCATCATCCTGGAGTCGCCGCACCTGCAGCCGGCGCAGGCCACGGCGGCGCGCACGCCGGGCCTGGCGGAGTGGCTGGCGGCGCAGTACCGGCAGATCGCGGCCCGCTCCAGCCGCGGCATGCAGCCGGCCGGGGAGGCCGCGGCCGCCGAGCGCCAGTCCACCGACGACTTTCTGCGCGGCTTCGGCCGCCAGCTCTATCTTCAGTTCGCGCCCCAGCCCTTCCGCGAAGCCTTCTGGGCGCTGGAAGACAAGCTGGGAGCGAAGTTCCGCACCATCCAGATCTTCACCGACGATCCCACGCTGCCCTGGGAGCTGATGCGGCCGGTACGCGCCGACGGCAGCGGCGAGCGCGAGTTCCTGGGCATGGAGTTTTCCGTCGCCCGCTGGCACGTCACCCAGGACACGGCGCAACTGGAGCGCCCGCCCCAGACCGAGCCCCTGGAAAAGATCGTGGTCATCGCACCCCAGTACCAGGGCCAAAGCGCGCTGCCCGGGCAGGAGAGCGAACTGGCCACGCTGCGGCAGTTCCCCGGATACTCTCCGCTGGCGGGCGACCGCCAGGCCCTGCGCACCCTCTTCCAGGACCTGCCGCGGGGGCTGGTGCACTTCGCCGGGCACGGCGCCGTGGCGCAGCAGGAAGGCAGCCCGCAGTACGCCATCCTGCTGGAGGACGGGCCGCTCGACCTCATGACCTGGCGGGGCATGACGCCCCTGCGCCAGCGGCACCATCCCGTCTTCTTCTTCAACGCCTGCGAGGTGGGGCAGTCACAGAAGGTGGCGAACTTCGTGGACGGGTGGGCGCCGGCGGTGCTGCGCTCCGGGGCCAGCGGCTACATCGGGGCGCTGTGGCCGGTGAACGACCGGGTGGCCGCGCTCTTCGCCACCCGCTTCTACCAGGGCATGGAGCGCGACCTGGCGGAGGCCGGTGGACGCGCCCGCGTCAGCGAGGTGCTGACCCAGACCCGGCGCCAGGTCTTTCGCGAGACCGGCGACCCCACCGCCCTGGCCTACGTCTTTTACGGAGATCCCAACCTGGCTTTCTCGCGGGCGCGCTGATCCCGATCTCGTTGCTCTGCACGCGGCAACGCGCTAGAATGCCTCGCTCTGGGCCCCGCGTTTCTTAATCCATCGGAGATGAACGCATGAGCGCAACCGCAACGCCTCCGGCCCCTACCGGCCCCGCCATGTCCCTGGGAGGGCGCGTGATCAACACCTTCGTCGCCCCCAGTTCGGCCTTCGCCGAGATCCGGCGCAGCAGCGCCTGGTGGCTGCCCTGGCTGCTGCTGCTGCTGGGCAGCATCGCCTACGTGAGCGGCGTACAGACCAAGGTCGGGTTCGACCAGGTCTACCAGAACAACCTGCACAACTCGCCCAAAGGCCAGGAGCGCCTGGACCAGATGCCTCCCGACCAAAAGGCCCGTGCCCTCCAGATCGGGGTCGCGATCACCAAGTACATCTCCTACGGCTTCCCGGTGCTGCGCCTGATCGGATGGATCATCCTGGCGGCCATCCTGATGGCCACGCTCAATTTCGGCATGGGCGCGGAGATCAAGTTCGGCACCAGCCTGGGAGTCACCGCCTGGGGCACGCTGCCGGAGATCTTCCGCTCGCTGCTGGCGGCGGTGCTGCTCTACTCCGGGAGGGTCGATCCTGAGGGATTCAACGTGCAGAACCCGGTGGGCACCAACCTGGGCTATTACCTGAATCCCGCCGGCTCCAAGTTCCTGTTCACGCTGGGCTCCGGCATCGACGTGTTCATCATCTGGAGCCTCATCGTCACCGGCATCGGCTATGCCGCCGTGAGCAAGGTGAAGAAGGGAGCCGCCATCGGCGTGGTGGTGGCCTGGTACCTGCTGTTCCTGCTGATCGGGGCTGCCTTCTCGCTGCTGGGCTAGCCAGGCTAATCTGCTGGGAGGATGGGACTTACCCGTCCTCCCGGCTTCGGCCCGCCTTCCATTCAATCCCCGGAATCGCCGTTCGCTGCCGGAATCCGGCAGACCACCCGGCATTCCTTCTTTTTCGCCCGGGGAAGGTGTGTTGTAATAAGGGATTCATCTTTCATGCTGGACAAGGCCCATCTCTTCCGCCGCGATTTCAAGGCCATGCAGCGCCGCCTGCGGGAGTGGCGCATGATCGCCAAGGGCCTGGTGTCGAAGGACCATCCCATCCTGGCGCACGTCATCCCCATGCGCCGCTGCAACCTCGCCTGCGCCTACTGCAACGAGTACGACGCCGTCTCCCAGCCGGTGCCGCTGGAGACCATGCAGCGGCGGCTCGACAAGCTGGCCGACCTGGGCACCACCATCATCACCATCTCCGGGGGCGAGCCCCTGCTGCACCCCGAGCTGGACGAGATCATCCGCCACATCCGGCGCCGCGGCATGATCGCCGGGCTGATCACCAACGGCTACCTGCTCACCGCGGAGCGCATCCACCGGCTGAACGCGGCCGGGCTGGAGCACCTGCAGATCTCCATCGACAACGTGAAGCCCGACGAGGTCTCCAAGAAGAGCCTGAAGGTGCTGGACAAGAAGCTGGTGCTGCTGGCGCAGCATGCCGAGTTCCACGTGAACATCAACTCGGTAGTGGGCGGCGGCATCCGCGATCCCCACGACGCCCTGGCGGTGGGCCGCCGCGCCCTGGAACTGGGCCTGACCTCCACCGTGGGCATCATCCACAACGGCGACGGGCAACTGCAGCCCCTGGGCGAAGCGGAACGCGAGGTCTACGCCCAGATGCGCGCCATGGAGAAGAACAGCTACGCCCGCATCAACGGCTTCCAGGACAACATCGC
>DATIWW010000176.1:0-3713 GCA_035519175.1 Terriglobales bacterium | reverse complement strand
CATGTACTGGATGTGTTTTTGGTCACCCGAGACGGTCGAGTCTGCGGCCACCGGCACCTGCCGGCCCACGCGCACCTGGCAGCCATGGCGGCCTGCTTGCGTGCTTACGAAGTACCGGCGCTCGTTGATGCGTTTGCCGCTGTCCAGCTCCTGGATCACGTAATCCAGGCGGTAGACCGCCGGCTCCGGCTTGACCTCGGGCTTGCTTTCCTGCGCCGCCGCGACCGCCGGCCAGAGCAGGAAGCCCACAGCCGCCATCACCCACCACTTCAGGATCGTTCGGTTCATCGCTGCCTCCTTGTTCAAATCGCTAACGTTCGGGGGCCGGCTGGTTGCCGTCGGGCTCGAGCGGCGGGATCTCCAGCGGGTCGATCTTGATCTCGGCCATGGGCTGGCCGCTGGTCCTGGCCTGCTGGGCCGCGGCCTGGGGCTGGGAGCGGACGTAGGCCAGCAGCAGGCGGTCCTGCTCACTCAGCGGCTGCGGAGCAGGGAACTGCGACAGCTTGGCGGCGGCCGTCACCTGCGGCGCCGGCGCCGCGCGCCGCGCGCTGCGCGGCCTGGCCTGTGCCGCCTGGATGGGCGGCAGCTCCGGCTTGGTTGCGGCGGTCCGCGGCGGCGCGGGCTGCTCGGCGACGGCGGGCGGCGCCTGCGTCCGGGGGCGCGCCAGGTAGAGCCCGCCGGCGATCAGCAGGGCCGCGGCCGCCGGCGCCCACGCCCACTTCCACACGCGCGCGGGCGACTGCTTCTCCTCGTCCAGGCGGGCCAGCACCCGGCCCTCCAGGCCCAGGCGGGGCTCGGCGTGGCTGTAGTTGGCGAGAGCCTTGTCGAGGATCTCGTCCGCGAATTTTTCCTTTTGCTCACTCATGACCCACCTTCCATGACCGCGGCCAGCTTCTCCTTGAGCAACTGGCGGGCGCGGAACAGGCGCGTGCGCACCGTGACCTCGGGGATGCCCAGGGCCGTGCCCACCTCCGCCGAGGTCATCTCTTCGACGGTGGAGAGGGTGACGACCTCGCGCAGGTCGCGGGGCAGGCTGGCGATCAGCGCCGCCAGCAACTCCTGCATCTGGGCGCTGATGGCCAATTGGTCGGCGCCGGCGCCCTGGGCCTGCAGCTCGCGCACGCCCTGCGCCGCCTCCTGCTGCTCCTCCAGCGAGAGATCGGCGGGGCGGCGGCGCTTGTCCACGGCTACCCGCCAGGCGATGCGCGCCAGCCAGGGCCGGGCCTCGCGCACGTCGCGCAGTTCGCCGCGGTGCCGCCACACCCGGATGAAGGTCTCCTGCACCGCGTCCTCGGCGTCGTGGTGGTTGCGGAGCACGGCGTAGGCCACGCGGTAGACGAAGCGGGCGTGCTCGCGGACCAGGGCTTCGACCAGGTCCGCGCCCGCCTCGGCGATCAGGATGCCTTCGCTCAATATCGCCTGCCCTACCGCCATTTCCGGCCCTCCATGGTAATGACGGCGGGGCGGGCCCAGCGTTCTATTTTCTCTGCCGGTGGGCAAGACGGCTGCCTGCGGCCGCCGCGGCGAGCGCCGGCGCCCGAGCCCTAACCACAAGGGACACAAGGGGTTCCACGCAGGGCGCAAAGAGCCGTTGGCCCCGGCCTCGGCGTCACACGAACATGTGAGCGGGATTACTGCTTCCACCCGCCTGCGGCTGCAAGATAGAGATGGGAGTGTGCCCAGCCTCCCCCGGGGGTGCCGCCATGCTGGTCCTCTCCATCGTCGTCCTCTTCCTGCTCGCCGGCACCATGGTCCTGCTGATGCCCGCCCTTGGTCTGGTCATGACCTACCGCCGCTACCGCGGAGTGCACTCGCTGGAGTGCCCGGAGACGCAGGCTGCGGTCCAGATCGTGCTGCAAGCCCGCGATGCCGCAATCCGGAGCCTGCACCGGCCGCGCCTGCGGGTAGCGGAGTGCTCGCGCTGGCCCGAGCGCCGCGGCTGCGGGCAGGAGTGCACCCGGCAGGCCGCCCTGGCCCGCGACCGGGAGCCGGACCGGGTCTGCGGCCATCCCCTCTTCGGCCTGCGCCTGCTCGATTGAGCGGCGGGCCAGGTCCCCCCGGCCAGCGTTTCCCGCCGGTCCCGCTTATCACGCGATGGCGTGATGGCAATCACGACCCGCGGCCGGCTCCCGGAGGCACAATGTTGTTGAAATCGAATATCGATTTCATCTTGGGGCCCAGCCATGATCCGTCTGACTCGCATCAGTTTCGGGGGCACGGCGGGGGTGGTGACGAGCATGGCGCTCATCACCGGCCTCCACGCCGCGGGCGCGAAGACGGGAACCATCGTCAGCGCGCTGCTCATCGCCGCCGTCGCCGACAATCTCACCGATTCGCTCAGCGTCCATATGTACCAGGAATCGGAGCGCCTGGCGCAGCGGGCGGTGTTCCTGAGCACCCTGGGAAACTTCGCCACCCGGTTCTGCGTGTGCCTTTCTTTCGTCCTGATCACCGCGCTCTTCCGCCCAGCGGTGACCGCGGTGGTGGGGATCGCGTGGGGCATGGCGCTGCTCACCGCGCTGACGTTTTTCCTGGCGCGAAGCCGGGGGATCAACACCCTCCCGGAGGTCGCGAAACACCTAACGGTCGCCCTGGTCATCCTGCTGGTGAGCCAGGGCATCGGACAGTGGATCACGTCACATGTGGACCTCCTGCTGATGACCTGGAAGGCGCCGGGGACATAAGCGTGGGTTGTGCCGGTATCCCGCCTTCCCTACCGCGGCCACTCGCTCAGGATGACAGGGATGGGAGGTCTCGTTTTTCTCTGCGGGCTCGGCGCTCTCGGCGGTGAGTCCTACTTGAGCTGCAGGCTGGCGTCGGCGGAGAACTCGAGGCCGGCGAACTGGCGGGCGAGGAGCTTGGGATAGGCGGCGGCAGCGATCATGGCGGCGTTGTCGGTGGAGAGTGGGCGGGAGGGGAAGTAAACGGCCAGGCCCTCCTCGGCGGCGGCGCGCTCGAAGGCCGAGCGCAGTTCGCGGTTGGCGGCCACGCCGCCGGTGATGAACAGGGTCTCGACCTCGCGGGCGCGGGCGGCGGCCAGGGTCTTGGCGACCAAGTCCTCCACCATGGCGCGCTGGAAGGAGGCGACCAGGTCGAGTGTTTCGCGGTCGCAGGCGGCGCGGATCTGGTCGAACTGGGGCCGCGCGGCGGCGGCGAACAGCCTCTGGCGCTCGGCGATGCGCGGTTTCATGTCATGGGTCTCGACGTAGCGCAGCACCGCGGTCTTGATGCCGCTGTAGGAGAAGTCGAAGCGGTCCTGGGCAAGCTCGCCCTTGGGGATGCCGCGCTTGCGGTTCTCGCGCGAGGGATGCTTGATCTGGGTGAGGCCGAACTTTACGGCGCGGGGATCGCCGTGCGGAGCCAGGCGGTCGATGATGGGCCCGCCGGGATAGCCCAGTCCCAGCAGCTTGGCCACCTTGTCGAAGGCCTCGCCGGCGGCGTCGTCGCGGGTGTGGCCGATGTTCTGGTAGGTCCAGGAGTCGCCGCGCCGCTCCGCTAAATAAAGGTGGGTGTGGCCGCCGGAGACCACCAGCGCCAGGACCGGAAAGCGAATCTCCTCCCCTCCGTTCTGCTTGTGCTCCAAGAGGACGGCGTGGATGTGGCCCTCGAGGTGGTTGACGGTGATGAGGGGCTTGTCCAGCGCCCAGGCCAGCGCCTTGGCGTAGCTCACCCCCACCAGCAGCGATCCGGCCAGGCCGGGGCCTTGGGTGACG
>DATIWW010000175.1:0-2015 GCA_035519175.1 Terriglobales bacterium | reverse complement strand
ATCACCGTTCCCAGCAAGCCGCTGGAGGCGAGGGTCAACGACGGCAGCGTGCCGGAGAGCGACACCAAGAACAACTCCATGGCCATCATTGTGCCCAAGCCTCAGCAGTGAGCCGGAGATGGTAGCTAGTGGCTGGTAGCTAGTAGCTAGGTTCCGCCGACGGCCGAGGGCCGACGGCCGATGACTTCTCGCCAACGACCAACGACGAACGGCCAACGACTGCTTTACAATGTCGCGTTCCTGGAGGAAGCGTGGCCTACATCCAGTTCTTAGGCGCGGCCGGCACCGTCACCGGCTCCAAGCACCTGATCAACCTCTCCGGCGACGCCGGCGGGCGCGGCTTCCAGGTCCTGATCGACTGCGGCATGTTCCAGGGACAGAAGGAGTGGCGGGAGCGCAACTGGCGCGACCTGCCCATCCCCGCGGGCGAGATCGACGCAGTCGTGCTGACCCACGCTCACCTCGACCACACGGGCTGGATCCCGCGCCTGGTCAAGCAGGGTTTCCGCGGGCCCATCTACGCCACCCCGGCCACCGTGGACCTGTGCAGCGTGCTGCTCCCTGACTCCGGCCACCTGCAGGAAGAAGAGGCGGAGTACCACAACAAGAAGAAGACCTCGAAACACGACCCGGCGCTGCCCCTCTACACCTTCCAGGAAGCGCAGCAGAGCCTGGGCTCCCTCCAGCCGGTGGACTTCGAAAGCGCGAAAGAACTGGCGCCCGGACTCAGCTTCCGCTATGTGCGGGCGGCGCACATCCTGGGGTCGTCGATGGTGGAGGTCGCGCTCAAGACGGGCAGCGCCACTCGCCGCCTGCTCTTCACCGGAGACATCGGGCGGGTGCGCGACGCCCAGATCGCGCCCGGCAGAGTAGTCCACCTCGGCCCCTACGAGGGCGAGAGCGCCGACCTGGTGGTGATGGAGTCCACCTACGGCAACCGCCTGCATCCCACCACCGACCCGCGCCCCGAACTAGCCAAGCTCATCCGCGACACCGTCAAGCGCGGGGGCTCGGTGGTGGTCCCGGCCTTCGCGGTGGAGCGCACGCAGAAGTTCGTCTTCATGCTCAAGGAATTGATGGAGGCGGGCGAGATCCCGCGCCTGCCCGTCTACTGCGACAGCCCCATGGCCATCCAGGCCATCGAGATCTTCCTCAAGCACACGGAGGAGTACAGCGACGCCACCAAGCAGCTCATCGGGCGCTACGGCTCGCCCCTCACCTGGGAGAACTTTCACTTCGCCACCACGGTGGAGGAGTCGAAGAAGATCAACGACACCACCTTCCCGGTGATCATCGTGTCGTCGAGCGGGATGGTGACCGGAGGGCGCATCCTGCACCACCTGTTGCTGCGCCTGCCCGACCCCAAGAACCTGGTGATGTTCATCGGCTTCCAGGCGCCGGGAACGCGCGGGGCCATCATCAAGGCGGGAGCGGCGGCGGTGAGGATCTTCAGCCAGGAAGTGCCCATCCGGGCGCAGGTGGCGGCGCTGGAGCAGTTCTCCGACCACGCCGACACGCCCGAATTGCTGGAGTGGCTGCGCACCTTCAAGAACAAGCCCGCCACCACCTACCTGGTGCACGGCGAGCCGGCGGCGTCGTCGGCGCTACGCATGGCCATGACCTCGGCCCTGGGCTGGAGGGTCGAAGTCGCGCAGTGGATGCAGAAGGTGGAAGTACGCTGACGAATTCAGAATGAAGAATCAGCGGGGGTGACTCATTCTGCATTCTTCATTCTCAATTCTGCATTCATTTCTGCTCAAGGAAGAACTCCCACATGACCGCATCCGCCTCGATCTGCCGGCTGACCTTGCCCACCAGGAAGGCGGGAGCGTAAGGCCGGCTCCCGGGCCAGGTGTGCCCGCCGCCGTGGACGGTGTAGAGCCGGACCTCGCCGCCGGCGCGGCAGCCGGTATAGCGCGCCAGGCTGACGCGGGTAGGATCGCCGGAGTCCGCCACCGGGAGATCGCTGCGTTCGGGCTCAGCCTTGCAGCCGTCTTCCTTCGCCCAGAAGCCGG
>DATIWW010000174.1:0-3005 GCA_035519175.1 Terriglobales bacterium | reverse complement strand
GCCGAGATCACCGGGCTGCTCGACCAGATGGCCGAGGCCGGGGTCTTCTACCTCACCCTGAGCGGCGGCGAGATCCTGATGCGCCGCGATTTCTTCCCGATCCTGGAGCACGCGCGCGCGCGCACCTTCTGCGTCAAGCTGAAGAGCAACGCGGTCATGATCCGGCAGCAGGAGGCGGAGCGCATCCGCGCCCTGGGGGTGGAGCAGGTGCAGATCAGCCTCTACTCCCACCGCCCCGAGGTGCACGACGACATCACCAAGCTGCCGGGCTCGCTGGAGCGCACCCTGGCGGGCGTGCGCCGGCTGAAGGCGGCGGGGCTGCGGGTCATCTTCGCGGACGTGCTCATGCGCCAGAACTTCCAGGACTACGCCGGGGTGAAGGCGCTGGCGGCGGAGGTGGGGGCGGAATTCACCCTGGACCCCACCATCACCCCCATGATGGACGGCGACCGCTCCATCCTCAACCTGAACGTGGACCCGGCGGCGCTGCGCCAGGTCTTCCGCAACGAGAGCCTGGTGGGCAACGTGGAGGAATTCTGCGCGCCGCCGACAGGCGCGGATGAGGAAACGCTGAATTCGCTGCCCTGCAGCGCCGGGCACACCGCCTGCTACGTCTCGCCCTACGGCGAGGTCTATCCCTGCGTGCAGTTTCCGCTGCCCTGCGGCAACGTGCGCCGGCAGAGGTTCCTGGACATCTGGCGGGATTCGCCGCAACTGCGCGAGGTGCGCTCCATCACCCTGCGCGACATGCCGTCCTGCTCGAAATGCGCGCATGGCGGCAGTTGCACGCGCTGTCCCGGGCTGGCCTACCTGGAGGGCGACATGCGCGGCCCCTCCTACCAGGACTGCGAGAAGTCCTACGCCCGCACCGGCATCCCTTCGGAGAACCTGAAGGCGCAGCAGGCCACCGCGCCACCGCCGCGACTGGTGCAGATCCAGGGGCTGCGTCCGGCAACGTCTCCACCGGCGCCCGCGCCGGCGGCCCGCCAGTAGGCTCCCGCCCCGTTCCCTCTACCTGATCTGCGCCTGCAGGTCGCAGGCCTCGCGGCAGTCGAGGCAGTACCACTGCCCGTCCTGGCAGAGGCGGACGCTGTTGAAGCCGTGGCAGAGGCAGCAGTACTTGTCGCAGTCGCAGCGGTCTTCTTCCTTGTCGCAGACGGCGCATTTGAAGGCTTCTGCCATGAGGTGAATGTAGCGCGAATCGTGTCGGATGGAAAGCTCCGGGCCCTCGGGTCGCCCTCGCCGGCGCTGGGGCGCCCTCGGGCCCGGGGGGGTGGCGGTTCTGCCGCCCGGCACTTAGGTGCCGGACTGGGTTCTGGCGTCCCGCGAGGCGGGACTGCGCCGGCGCCGGCCGGTTGAGGCTGCGTCACGCCCGGGGATTCATGATTCCATTCTCCCTGCCTCCCTGTCTCGGTGGTGGGTTTTCTCTGCGATCTCGGCGGGCTCGGCGGTAGAGATTTTCCCGCGTTGACCCGCGGAAAATGCGCGTGGTAACGTGGTAGGTTCTCTCATCTTCCGGCGGCGTGGTCAGTAGGGCCGCCAGCGAGGAAGCCGCTTGGCGCTGATGGTGGAGACGGCCACTTCGACCCTCCGCAAGACCGCCCTCAACCCCGTCCACCGCGCGCTGGGCGGCAAGATGGTGGATTTCGGCGGTTGGGACATGCCGGTGGAATACCCCGCGCCCGGCGGCCTCATCCAGGAGCATCTGGCGGTGCGCCAGCGGGTGGGCGTCTTCGACGTCTCGCACATGGGCGACCTCCGCATCCGCGGCCCCCAGGCCCTGGCCGCCACCCAGCACCTCTCCATGAACGACGCCGCGCGGCTGGCCCTGGGCCAGGCCCACTACTCGGCGCTGCTCTATCCCCAGGGCACCTTCGTGGACGACGTCATCGTGCACAAGCTGGCCGACGACGATTACCTGCTGGTGATCAACGCGGGCACGCGCGAGAAGGACTACGGCTGGGTGCGCGACAACGTGAAGGGCTTCGACTGCAAAGCCGAGGACGTGGGCAACGACTTCACCCAGATCGCTATCCAGGGGCCGCGCGCCGCCGAGGTGCTGGGCAAGCTCACCGACGCCAATCTGGCCGCGGTCAAGAACTACTGGTTCACCCACGGCACGGTGTGCGGGTTGAAGCAGACGCTGATCGCGCGCACCGGCTACACCGGCGAAGACGGCTTCGAGATCTACATCCCGGCGGACGAGAAGACCAGCGCGCGGGTGTGGCAGGAAGTGCTGGAGGCGGGCAAGCAATTCCAGATCCTGCCCTGCGGGCTGGGAGCGCGCAACACCCTGCGCCTGGAGTCCAAGATGGCGCTCTACGGCCACGAGATCTCCGATTCCATCACCGTCTGGGAGGCCTGTCTGGACCGCTTCTGCAAGCTGGAGAAGCCGGAGTTCATCGGCAAGGCCGCGCTGGAGCGGCAGAAGGCGGAGGGCGTGCTGCGCACCCTGGTGGGGCTGGAGATGGTGGAGCGGGGCATCGCGCGCGACGGCTACAAACTGCGCGACGGCCACGGGCGGGAGATCGGCTACGTCACCAGCGGTTCCTACGCGCCCTACCTCAAGAAGAACATCGCGCTGGGCTACCTGCCGCCGGCCATGGCCGAGGTGGGGAGGACGGTGCTGGTGGAGATCCGCGGGCAGGGGGTGGCGGCCAAGGTGGTGCCCACGCCCTTCTACAAGCGGGCGAAGAAGTAGGTGGCTTGTTGAGAACTGCAGATCCCTCGCGGCCGGAAGCCCGCTCGGGATGACAATTGCAAAGAGCGGTTGTCGGGAGAAGAAGCGGATGGCGTACCCCAAAGAGTTCAAGTACACCAAGGAACACGAGTGGATCAAGGTGGAGGGGACGACCGGGACGGTCGGCATCACCCACCACGCCCAGGAGGCGCTGGGCGACATCGTGTTCGTGGAATTGCCCAAGCCGGGGGCGGAGGTCGCGGCCGGCAAGAGCTTCGGCACGGTGGAGTCGGTGAAAGCGGTCTCCGAGCTCTATGCCCCGGCC